>NZ_CP072392.1:3264386-3495594 GCF_017742835.1 Aquabacter sp. L1I39 | reverse complement strand
CGGCCGCTCCCGCATCCCTCCACCCCTGCCTTTGGCGGGGATGTTGGTGCTGGGGGCGTCACAGGGGCGCGCAGGCTGTTGCCGTCGCGCCTTTGCCCCCTCCCCTGCCCTCCCCCGCTTTGCGGGAGAGGGGGCCTGTCACGCCGGGGGGAGAGGTCGAGATGAAGGGCGCCGATGGCGATCAGAGCCACCGCTCGGACCAATCGCACCAAAGTCCCCTCTCCCGCAAAGCGGGGGAGGGATAGGGAGGGGGCAGTCGGGGGAGGGGGCAGCGAAGGGAGATGGGAGGAAAGGCGGGGGCAAGGCGCAAACGGAAGCGCGGAGAGACCTGGAACGACGAGGTGACGATGTGGGGACATCAAAGCCGGCACGCTGCGGGCGCACAAGGTTGCCAGGGCGGACGGAGGGCCCTGCTCTCACTCACGCTTCGCGCCGATGGTCCCGCAATTCCACTGCCCCCTCGCCGCAGCACGAGGCCGGCAAGCAGAGTCGGAACGGGGCGGGAGCACTCCCCGGTCAGATGCGCGGCGCGAAGGCCGCAGCGGCACCACAGGACGGAAGGCGAGGCGCATGAGACGCGGCATGGAGAGCCACACCAGGATGCGGCGCCGCACAGACGCTCCCACGCCCCAGATCGCTCTGATCCGCGCGATCTCGTCGACGGGGACCTGCAGGCGCCACAGCTCCCATGCCGCACACCGAAGGCGCGGCACAGGCCCCACACGTGCGGACACCGCCTGGCACGAAAGGGGAGGTGGCAGGCGGAGAAGAGAGCGGAAGAGAAAAGACCAACCCGGACCGACGCCGCGCGCTCGCGTGTCGCCGATGCACGAGGGGGCCCGCGCTGATGCGTGCCGTGCACCGCAAAGCGGGTGCGGGCAAAGCCGCCGGCGAAGCTCTGTGTACCCGGCAGGACCCAAAAGGGGCGCACGCCAATCAAAGACCGCCAGACCGCCCGCAGTCAGGCGCGAAGATCTGGACGGGGGAAGAGCGGGGGCCGGCCCTGAGGGTCAGCCCCCGGAAGCGAGCACGAGAAACGCAGCCCGCCTCAAATCCTTCAGGTGTGAAACCGCCTCAGCGGCCGTTCACGACCGCCTGGGGGATCTCCTCGCGGGACAGACCCAGGCGAGAGAGTTCAGTGTTCGACAGGCGGGTCAGGTGCTCGTAACGCGCGTTCATCTCGCGCGCCTCGCGCACTGCGGCGACGAAGTCGGACACGATCGCACCGAACCGGCCGAAGTGACGCTCGGTGCCGTGGTGGTGTGCGGTCATCGTGGTCATGTTTGCCTCCATCAACTGACCCCTAACATAGGGGAACATAGTGCATTGCAACATGACAGATTGTGCATGGCACCATTGCGGATGCCGTATACCAGGAGACCAACCTCGCCGCGTGTGGAAAAGTTCACGGCCCCTCTGGACCCGCCGCAGCGAATTGCGTATAGGAGCGCCTCGCTTCCAGCGCGCGGACCAAACCCGCCCTGCAGCGCACCGTTGGGGGATAGTTCAACGGTAGAACCGCGGACTCTGACTCCGTTAATCCTGGTTCGAATCCAGGTCCCCCAGCCACTTGATTTCATTATAAAATTTACCGCCGCACAGGCGGAAACGCAGTGGCACTTCGGCCGACCGCTTTGCCCTCTGGCACGTCTCGGCTCGCGGGCCGGCTTCGCACGCGCGGATCGCCGTGAGATCGGTCACGCGCCGGCGCCGCCCTCGTCCAGCAGCGCGCGGCGGTCCCGTTTCCCCCTAACCGCGCCTTGGCGGTGGTGGACAATCATCAAGCGCGGCTGGAGGAACAAGCGGACCGGCGGGCTGTTCCTGGAGCATCCCCGCCCGCGCCGCACGGGCCTTTTCGGAGCGGGGGACGACCGCCAAGCTCCGGAGACGCACATGAAGGCGCTGACCTTTCACGGCAAGGGCGACATACGCTGCGAGCAGGTGCCCGACCCGCGCATTGAAGATGCGCGCGACGCCATCATCAAGGTCACAGCCTGCGCCATCTGCGGCTCGGACGTGCACATCTATGATGGCGTCATCCCCTCCATGGAGCATGGCGACGTGCTCGGCCACGAGACCATGGGCGAAGTGGTGGAGGTGGGCAAGGACAACAGCGCGCTGAAGGTGGGCGACCGCGTTGTGGTGCCCTTCACCATCGCCTGCGGCCAGTGCTTCTTCTGCCAGCGCGGCTTCTATTCGGGCTGCGAGCGCTCCAATCCCAACCATCAGATGGCCGAGGAGATTTGGGGCTATTCGCCCGCAGGGCTCTTCGGCTACTCACACATGCTGGGCGGATATTCGGGCGGGCAGGCGGAATATCTGCGCGTGCCCTTCGCCGATTCCGGGCCCATCAAGGTGCCGGAGGGGCTCACCGACGAGCAGGTGCTGTTCCTCTCTGACATCTTCCCCACCGGCTATATGGGCGCGGAATTCTGCGACATCAAAGGCGGGGAGACCATCGCCATCTGGGGTTGCGGCCCGGTGGGCCAGATGGCCATCCGCAGCGCCTTCCTGCTCGGCGCGGAGCGCGTGATCGCCATCGATACGGTGCCCGAACGCCTCGCCTTGGCGCGCGACGGCGGCGCGGAAACCCTCGATTTCCTGGAAGAGGACATTTACGAGCGCATCCGCGAGCTCACCAAGGGGCGCGGCGCGGATGCCTGCATCGACGCGGTGGGCACGGAGGCGGATCCTTCCTCCTCCCTCTATGCCCGCATCGACCGGATCAAGGTGGCCACCTTCATGGGCACCGACCGGCCCCATGTGCTGCGCCAGGCCATCCAGTGCTGCCGGAACTTCGGCGTGGTCTCCATTCTCGGCGTCTATGGCGGCTTCCTGGACAAGATCCCCATGGGCTCCGCCATCAATCGGGGGCTGACCTTCCGCATGGCCCAGACGCCGGTGCAGCGCTATCTGCCGCGCCTCCTGAAGCTGATCGAAGACGGCACGTTCGACCCCTCCTTCGTCATCACCCATGAGGCGAAGCTCGAAGATGGCCCCGACCTCTACCGCACCTTCCGCGACAAGGAGGACGGCTGCATCAAGGTCGTGCTCAAGCCCTGAAAGGATTGTTGATGGCTCACTCCCGCAGCCCGACCCTCGCCGTTGTGACGGGCGCTTCCTCCGGCATCGGCTATGAGCTCGCCCAACTGTGCGCCGCCCATGGCCATGATCTCGTCATCGCCGCCGACGAGCCGGGGATCGAGAGCGCGGCCGGCGCGCTCAAGGGAACCGGTGTGACCGTCCACGCCCTGCAGTTGGACCTGTCCACGACGCAGGGCGTCGACCGGCTCTGTGCCGAAGTGGAGCGGACCGGCCAGCCCGTGGGCATCCTGTGCGCCAATGCCGGCCATGGCCTCGGCAAGGCCTTTCTGGACCAGGATTTTAAAGACGCCCGGCATGTGGTCGACACCAACGTCACCGGCACGCTCCATCTGCTCCACCGCCTCGGCAATGGCATGCGGGCGCAGGGCTTCGGCCGCATCCTCATCACCGGCTCCATCGCCGGCTTCATGCCCGGCGCCTTCCAGGCGGTCTATAATGGCACCAAAGCCTTCATCGACTCCTTCTCCTGGGCCTTGCGCAATGAGCTGAAGGACAGCGGCGTCACCGTCACCTGCCTGATGCCCGGGCCAACCCAGACCGAGTTCTTCCAGCGGGCGGACCTCATGGACACCAAGGTCGGCCAGGACAAGAAGGACCGCCCGCAGGATGTGGCCCGCGCCGGCTTCGACGCCATGATGTCGGGCGAGGGCGACGTGGTGGCGGGTTGGAAAAACCGGGTGCAGGCGGCCCTGGCCAATGTCACACCCGCCGGCACGCTCGCCGAGCAGCATCGCAAGATGGCCGAGCCCGGTTCCGGCCGCGATTGAGGGTCCGGTCAGAAACCCGGTGAAACGCTGCCGCGACTGAGCCACCATGGAGGGAGCGGAGCGAAGGGGGGCGATCATGGCGCGGGACAGGGGGCTGGAAGAGGTGGTGAGGGACCTCGTCGCGGGTGAGGCCGGGCTCACGCAAGGGCCCATGTTCGGCGGCTGGGCCTGGCTCGTCGACGGCAATCTCCTATGCGGGGCGCGTACCGATGGCGTGCTGCTGCGCCTCGGCAAGGGCAATGATGCCTGGGCGCTGGAGGCCGAGGGCGTGGAGCCCATGGTCATGCAGGGCCGGCCCATGTCGGGCTGGATCCGCGTGGCGCCCGATGCCTTCGCGGACGAGGGTTTCGCGCGGCGGCTGATGGTCGCCGCGCTGTCTTTCGTGCGGTCGCTCCCGCCCAAGGAGGCGGGGCGGCGATGAGCTGCCCTGCCCTGTCAGAGCCGGGCGCGGGCATCCTTGTGGGCCAGACGCTCCAGCAGGAAATCCACCTCTGCGCGGGCGGCGGCATTCAGCGTGCCGCCGGGCTTGCGCTGGGCGTCGGAGGCGATAAAGCCGCGCCGCATCATCACATATTTGCGCACCGCGAGGCCGACCCCCTGCTGCTGCTCGTAGCGCAGCAGCGGCAAATGGGCGTCGAACAGATCGTGCGCCGCCTCCCGCTCGCCTTCCTTCTGGAGGCGGACCACATCCGCCAGCATCTCCGGGAAGGCATAGCCGGTCATGGCGCCGTCGGCGCCACGCTCCATCTCGAAATCCAGGAACAGCCCGCCATTGCCGGTGAGAATGGAAATGGGCCGCATGGACCCGTCCTTCTGGAAGCCACGCAAGGTGGAGATCTTGTCGAGGCCGGGCCAGTCCTCGTGCTTCAGCATCACGCAGGAGGGATGATCCTGAACGATCTGGCGGATCACCTTCGGCGTCATCTGCACCGAGAGGGTGAGTGGATAATCCTGGATCACGAAGGGGATGTCATCGCCGATGGCCTCGATGGCCTGACGATAATAGGTGAGGATCTGGTCGTCGGTGCGCAGCGAAGGGACGGGCGCGATCATCACGCCGGCTGCGCCCTTGTCCATGACCGCACGGGCCAGCGAGCGCATGGCGGCAAAGCCGGGGGCGGAGACGCCGACAATCACTGGCAGGCCGGCCATTCCCGTCACGAAGCGGGAGGCGATGTCGAGGGACTCGTCCGGCTCCAGCTTCGGCGCCTCGCCCATGATGCCGAGCACGGTCACGCCGGTAGCGCCGGCAGCCATGTAGCGCTCCATGAGCGTATCGACGGAGGCCACGTCGATGCGCCCATCGGGCAGGAAGGGCGTCGGGGCGATGGGGAAGAGGCCGGCGGCCTCGGCGGTCAGAGCCATTGCAGTCACCTTCAGATGCTGGCGATCAGCCCGCCATCCACGCGGATGACGGAGCCGGTGAGATACGAGGCGCGGGTGCTGGCGAGGAACGCGACCACGTCGCCATATTCGGTGGGGTCGCCATACCGGCCCATGGGAATGGCGGCATTGCTCTCCGCCGCCACCTCTTCCACCGCGCGGCCCTCGCGCTTGGCCTTCTGCTCGTCCAGGAAGGTGATGCGGTCGGTGGCGATGCGGCCCGGCAGCACGATATTGGCGGTCACGCCGTCGCGCGCCACTTCGCGGGCGAGCGTCTTCGACCAGCCCACCAGCGACAGGCGCAGCGCGTTGGAAATGCCGAGATTGGGAATGGGAGACACCACGCCGGACGAGGTGGAGGTGATGATGCGCCCCCACTTACGGGCCCGCATGCCCGGCAGGGCGCGGTCGGTGATGGCAATGACGGAGAGCACCATCTGCTGGAAGCTCTTGGCCCACAGGTCCGGCGACTGGCCGGCGGCGGTGGTGGGCGGCGGGCCGCCGGTATTGTTGACCAGCACATCCACTGGCCCGAGCTTCTCCTCAATGGTCGTGAAATGCGCCTCGATGACGGAAAGATCGGCGAGATCCCACTGGAGCGCGTGCGCGGTGCCGCCCGCCTCGCGGATGGCCTCGACCGTGCGCTCCACATTGGCCAGCGTGCGGCCGGCCACCGCGACCCGCGCGCCCTCCGCCGCCAGCGCCTTCGCCATGGCGCCGCCCAGGCCGCCACCGGCGCCGTGCACCAGCGCCACTTTGCCGTTCAATCCGAGATCCATGAGACACGTCCTTCGTGAAGAGAGTGCGCGGCGCCTCGCCTCAATCGGCGAGCCGGAGCGGGCCCTTGGCGGGGCCGTTCGCCGTGCGCTCCAGGTAATCCGCCTTGCTGTATTGCATGTGGTCGACGCACAACTGCGCCAGCGCCCAGCGGTCCGTCCCCTGCAGCAGCTCGATCATGATGTCATGCTGGCGGCGGGAGAGTTCCAGCCCTTCCCGGTCGGCGAGGTTCTTGGCGCGCATGGGCAGGGTCAATCCCATATAATCCTGCAGGGTGCGCACCAGATACGGGTTTCCGCAGCCGGAGAACAGGGTGAGGTGGAACAGATCGTTGGTTTCGTGGATGGCCCTCAGCGCGCCGACATCCCCATGGCGGCAATAGTCGGCCTGGATGGCCGTGAGGCGGGCGATGAAATCCGCCGGCGCAGGCAAGGGAATGGCGAGCACCGCCTGGCGGGTGAGCATCTCGCGCACCTGATAGATCTGGGCCACCTCCTGCGCCGAATAGGAGCAGACCGTCGCCCCCACATTCTTCTCGCGCCGCACGACACCCGTGCGTTCCAACTGCACCAGAGCTTGGCGGATGTAATGACGCGAGGCGCCGTAGCGGGCCATCAGATGATCCTCGACGAGACGCGCCCCCGGCGCGAAGCGGCCGAAGATGATGTCGTCCTCCAGGCTACGCAGAACCTCCGCCTGCTCGTCTGCCCGCGCGGGAGAAAGGGAGGGTTCGCTCATGGAGCAGATCCGTTGCGCGTCTTGAAACCCAACAGCCGGCACTGCCGTAGATTTGCGGGCGAGACTGTGCGGCGGCCTGCATATTGTCAATAATGAATCCGAAAACGCCCCCACTGAACCTTGAAATAGGGAAATCCACCCCTTTTATTGACAATTTTTCCGAGTGCGCGGATTGTCCCCATCCAGGTCGACGGGGATCGGCACAAGGACGGCGCGGATGGCCCGGGGACTGCGAAAAGGCTTGACGAGTTACGGCGACGACGGCTTCGCGCTGTTTCTGCGCAAGGCCTTCATTAAGGCCATGGGCTATTCGGACGACGCCCTCGACCGCCCCATCGTCGGCATCACCAACACCTATAGCGACTACAATCCCTGCCACGGCAACGCACCCCAACTCACCGAGGCAGTGAAGCGCGGCGTGATGCTTTCGGGCGGCATGCCCATGGTGTTTCCCACCATCTCTATCCATGAGAGCTTCGCCCACCCCACCTCCATGTTCCTGCGCAACCTCATGGCCATGGACACGGAGGAGATGATCCGCGCCCAGCCCATGGACGCGGTCGTGGTGATCGGCGGCTGCGATAAGACCTTGCCGGCGCAAATCATGGCGGCGGCGAGCGTGGATCTGCCCACGGTGGTCGTCCCCGTGGGGCCTATGGTCGTGGGCCATCATCGCGGCGAGGTGCTGGGCGCCTGCACCGATTGCCGGCGTCTCTGGAGCGCCCATCGTGCGGGGGAGATCGACGAAGAAGAGATCGACACCGTCAATGGTCGCCTCGCCCCGTCCGTGGGCACCTGCATGGTGATGGGCACGGCCAGCACCATGGCCTGCATCACCGAGACTCTGGGTTTGTCCTTGCCCATGAGCGCCACCATTCCCGCTCCCCATGCGGAGCGCGTGCGCCTTGCCGAGGCGAGTGGCAAAGTGGCCGCGCGGCTTGCGGTGGAGGGTGGCCCACGTCCGAGCGACCTTCTCACACCTGCGGCCTTCCGCAACGCCATGGTGGTGATGCAGGCCATTGGCGGCTCCACCAACGGCATCATCCATCTCTGCGCCATCGCCAACCGCACACCCCATGCCCTGTCGCTGGAGACGCTGGACGAGATCGGCCGCAATGTTCCGGTGCTGGTGGATCTGAAGCCCTCCGGCGCACATTACATGGAGCATTTCCACCATGCAGGTGGTGTCCCCAAGCTCTTGAAGCAACTGGGGGAACTGGTCGATCTCGACACCGCGACCGTGGCCGGCGGCACGTTGCGGGACGTGATCACCAAGGCGGAGGACGTGCCCGGCCAGGATGTCATCCGCGATCGCTCCGCCCCCATCAAGCGGGAAGGCTCCATGGTGGTGCTGCGGGGGAACCTCGCGCCCGGAGGCGCCATCCTGAAGCAGGCGGCAGCCAGCGAGCGGCTGCTCCAGCATACGGGCAGGGCGGTGGTGTTCGAATCGGTGGTGGACATGGCCGCCCGCATCGACGATCCCGATCTCGATGTGAACGCGGACGATGTCCTCGTCCTGCGCAATACCGGCCCCAAGGGCGCCCCGGGCATGCCCGAGGCAGGCTATCTGCCCATCCCGAAGAAGCTGGGACGGCAAGGTGTGAAGGACATGGTGCGCATTTCGGACGCACGCATGAGCGGCACCGCCTTCGGCACCATCGTGCTGCACATCACGCCTGAATCGGCCATTGGCGGTCCTCTGTCCCTTGTGCGCAGCGGGGACATGATCCAACTCGACGTGGCGAGGCGGCACATCGACCTTCTGGTGGCGGAGGAGGAACTGGAACGCCGCCGCGCGGACCTTGCCCTGTTGGCGCCGCCCGCTTTGCCCGAGCGGGGCTATGCCCGCCTGTTCCAGCAGAGCGTGCTCCAGGCCGACGAGGGCTGCGACTTCGACTTCCTGGTGCGCCATCCCGGCGCCAGAACGTGACGAGACAGGTGCACTGTTCTGGACCCGCCCGGACGCCGCCGATGCTCTTCCTGCGTTGCAGGTCGAACTCCGCTTGAGGCTTGGGAGGATGTCAGATCCTCCAGAAAGAAACATGTCCGGCCACGGCGGGTTGTCTTCCTCGAAGGAGACCGCCCATGAGCTACCCCCGCTTCGCCGCGATGACCCTGACATCCACTCTGGTGATGTTCGGATTGATGTACCTGAACACTTACGCTCTGGAGCACATCGACTTCAGCCAGACCCGCATGTGGATGGCCCTGGTGATGGGCGCCGCCATGGCGGCGATCATGATGGCCTTCATGTGGAACATGTACAAAAACAGGGTGGCGAACTTCGCGATCCTGCTTGTTTCTGCGTTGGTCTTCGCGGGCGCCCTCGCTCTCGTTCGGTCGCAGGCAACCGTTGGGGACCTCAGCTACATGCGGGCCATGATCCCTCATCATTCCATCGCCATCATGACCAGCGAACGAGCCCATATTCGCGACCCACAGGTCCGCCTCCTCGCAGACCGCATCATCGAAGCACAGGTGCGCGAGATTGCCGAGATGAAGGGCCACATCGCCCGCCTGGAGGCAAACGCGGTGCCCGCTGATGCCCCGGATCTACCCTCCTATCGCTCGCTTGGCGCACCTGCGCCGCAGCCCCCAGACGGCGGCAACGGATCGGTTTCGAACCGCTGGCCCTGAGGCAGGTCAGCGTCAGCCTGCAGGCGGGATCCGGGCCAGAATGCGCTTGCCTCGATCCGATCTATACGCATAAATATGATGAATAGAAGAATGAACCTTTGAAGAGAGGGACTTGAGATGGATCGCAGGCAATTCCTTGTAACCACGGGTCTGGCGGCGGCAGCGGTTGCGGCTCCTGGATTGTCGCGCCGCGTCCTCGCGGCCGATGACGGGCTGCGCATCGGCGTCCCCGTCCCGATCTCGGGCGCCTATGCGGCCAACGGCAAATACGCCACCATGGGCGCGCAGATGGCGGCCGAGGTGGTGTCGAAGGCCAGCGGCAAGCAGGTCTCCACGCTCGATCTCGACACCGAGGGCAAGCCGGCGGTCGCCGTACGCAAGGTTCAGGACGCCATGGCGCAGAATGGCGTGAAGCTGTTCGCCGGTGGCATCCTGTCCTCCGAGTCCCTCGCCATGGGCAAGGAAGTGGACCGCGGCCAAGGCGTCTTCATGACCACCGCGGGCGCCGACGAGATCACCGGCGTCGACTGCAACCGCGCCACCTTCCGCTGGTCCGTGCCCACCTATGGCGCCATCAACCAGACCGTGCGGCCGCTCATCAACCTGCTGCCCAATGCCAAGAAGTGGTACACGATCACGCCCCAATATGTCTTCGGCGAGGGTCTTCTCAAGGCGGCCAAGGATATCTTCGCCGAGAAGGGCATCCAGCATGTGGGCAACAGCTACCACTCGCTGACGGACAAGGAATTCTCAGGCTATCTCACCAATGCCATGGCGGCCCAGCCGGACGTTCTCCTTCTTTTGAACTTCGGCTCACAGTCCTCCGATACGCTGCGCCAAGCCATCAGCTTCGGCATGAAGAAGCGCATGGCCATCCTGGTCGCTTGGGCGTCGGGCCTCGAGCAGTTCGAGGCGCTGGGCGCGGATGTGTGCGAGGGCATCTATTTCGGTGCCCAGTATTGGCACACGGCGGACACGCCCTTCAATCGCGACATCGTTCCCAAGGTGCGTGAAAAGTATGGTTCCAGCCCGAACTACTCGTTCGTGGGCTCTTACATCTGCTCGAAGCTGCTGCTGGATGGCGCCGTGAAGGCAGGTTCCACCGATGGCCCGGCGGTCGCCAAGGCGCTGGAGGGGCTGAGCTATGAAGGCCCGACCGGACGCGAGGAAATCCGCGCCGCGGATCACCAGGTGATCAAGGACTATTACCTGCTGAAGGGCAAGGCGAAGAGCGCCATGAAGGACAAGGACGACTTCGCCGAGATCCTCAGCTCCGGCAAGTCCTTCCTGTCGCCCGAGCAGGCCGGCTGCAAGATGCCCGCCTGAGGACTGTCGGTACGGGTGCGCCCGTCGAAGACACGTGACCCGCCCCCTGGCGGGTTCGCTCCGCATCCGCGTCCTCCCGGCGCGGCCGATGGCGGTGGCTCCAGAGGCCGCGCCGACGCCGGCCGGCTGAGGGCGCGCGGCGCGGTGGGCTGTCCCTGGCGATAGGGAGTGTCGCTTGATCTATCTGTTCCAGATCCTGAACGGCGTCGGCCTCGGGATGCTCTACTTCCTGCTGGCAGTGGGATTGAGCGTCATTTTCGGGCTGCTCCAGTTCGTCAATTTTGCCCACGGCGCCTTCTACTTGCTGGGAGCCTATCTCACCTACGACCTGGTCTCGCGCGGCTTCGATTTCTGGCTCGCCATGCCCATCGCGACGCTCATCGTCGCGGGGCTTGCCGCGCTCGTCGAGGTGCTGCTCCTGCGGCGCATCTACAACCTCCCCCACTCCTTCCACATCCTGGTGACGGTGGGTCTGGCGCTGGTGGTGCAGGAGGTCACGATCATCCTGTGGGGACCGCTCGGCGGCAGCGTGCCGGCGCCCGATGGCCTGCAGGGCGTCGTGATCCTCGGCAATTTCGTCTATCCCGAATACCGCCTCTTCACCATCGCCTTCACCGCCGTGCTGGCCGGTCTGCTGTGGTGGCTGCTGGAAGGCACGCGCCTTGGCGCCATCGTGCGGGCGGGTTCTGAATCCCATTCCAACATGGCCTTGCTGGGGTACGACACACTGCGTATCAACACTGCGGTCTTCGGCTTCGGCGCGGGGCTTGCGGGCCTGGCCGGAGCGCTTGCCGCGCCCATTCGCGGCGTCGAGCCCTTCATGGGCGCCGAGGCACTGGCCATCGCGTTCGTGGTGGTCGTGATCGGCGGCATGGGCAGCTATACGGGTGCCTTGGTGGCCGGCATCCTGGTGGGCGTCATCCAGAGCCTCATGACGACGCTGTGGCCCGAAGGCGCGCGGCTGATGATCTATGTGGCCATGGCGCTGGTCATTGCCCTGCGTCCTCGTGGTCTCCTGGGGAGGGCATGAGATGAACGTGGTCGACCGCCCTCTCATTCAATTCGGCCTCGCCGTCGCGGTGGCCCTCGCCCTGCCCTTCTGCCTGTCCTCTGGCATCCTTGCGAGCGAGGTGCTGATTTTCGCCATCGTGGTCGCCGCCTGCAATCTGCTGCTGGGCTATACGGGGCTCCTGTCCTTCGGCCAGGGCATCTTCTTTGGCCTCGGCACCTATTTCGCCGGCGTTGGCCTGACGCGCTATGGCCTTGCGGTGCCGGTCGTGCTCGTGGGCGCCACCGTGATCGGAGCTGTGGTGGCGGCGGCAGTTGGCTGGTTGTCGATCCGCCGGCAGGGCGTCTATTTCGTGATGCTCACGCTGGCCTTTTCCCAGCTCTTCTACTTCCTGGCCTATACGTTCAGTGACCTGACCGGCGGCGACAACGGCATATTGGACGTGCCGCGCCCCAATATTGGCGGCGTGCTGAACGATCCCTGGGCCTACTACATCTTCGTCGCCGTCTGCTTCGTGGTGGTGTTCGGCCTCCTGCTGGTCGTCACGCAATCCACCTTCGGGCGGACCTTGCTGGCCATCCGGGAGAACGAGCCGCGCGCCGCCGCCATCGGCTTTCCCACCAAGGTCTTCAAGACCCAGGCCTTCGCCATTTCCGGGGCGGTGACGGCCTTCGGCGGGGCCCTCCACGCCATGCTGATCGGCGTCGCGCCGCTCTCCAACATCGAGTACCACACCAGCGAGCAGATCCTCATCATGACCATCATCGGCGGCACGTCGAGCCTGTTCGGCTCGGTGCTGGGGGCGGGCTTCTTCCTGCTGATGGCCGATGCGCTCTCCACCATCTGGCCGCGCTGGCTGCTGCTGCTGGGCCTCGCGCTCATCGTGGTGGCGCTGTTCATGCAACGGGGGCTGTGGGGCCTCGTGGAAAAGGCGAGCGCCGCCCTCACGAGCCGCAAGGCGGCGGACAAGGACGCGCGGGAGGGCGGGCATGTCTGAGACCTCGAAAGCCGCGCCAGACATCACGCTTGAGACCCGGGGCCTCGGCATCACCTATGGCAAGTTCGTGGCCCTGGCCGAGGTGGACCTGACCATCCGCAGGAATTCGGTGCACTCCATCATCGGTCCCAACGGAGCGGGCAAGACCACCCTCTTCCACGCCCTCACCGGCCGGGTGCGCGCCTCCGCCGGGCGCATCCTGATGGAGGGCCGGGACATTACCGACACCTCCGATGATGACCGCGTGCGTGCCGGCATCGCCCGCTCGTTCCAGGTCACAAGCCTCTTTCCCAACCTCGCAGTGAAGGAAAACCTGCGCCTCGCCAGCCAGGGCCGCACCCCGTGGCCCGCCTTGCTGCCCTGGGGCCGGGCGGACGCCAACAAGGAAGCGCTTGAGACGGTGGACTATGTGCTGGGGCGCCTCGCCCTCACAAAAGTTGCCGACCGTCTCGCAGGGGAGCTTTCCCACGGCCAGCAACGCAGGCTGGAGGTGGGAATGGCCATGGCGGCCCGTCCCAAGCTCATCCTGCTGGACGAGCCCACCTCCGGCATGGGCATCGACGACATCGAGGACATGAAGGCGCTGATCCGGGATTTGGGCCGCGACCATACGGTGCTCTTCATCGAGCACAATATGGGGATCGTCATGAACATCTCCGACACCGTCACCGTCATGCGCCTCGGGCGCAAGCTGGTGGAGGGACCTCCGGCCGTGGTCCGCGCGGATCCGGAAGTGCAGCGCGCCTATCTCGGCAACATGATCACGGGGGACATGGCATGACACCAGCCCTGAGGGTCGACGAGATCCATTCCTTCTACGGCAAGAGCCACATCCTGCACGGCGTCTCGCTGGAGGTGCGCGAGGGCGAGATAGTCACGCTGCTGGGACGCAACGGGGCGGGCAAAAGCACCACGCTCAAATCCATCGTCGGCCTCATCACCCCTCAGCGGGGACGGGTGGAGCTCGGCGGCCTGGATGTCACCGGACGGCCCGCCTACAAGATCGCCAATGCGGGGCTTTCCCTGGTGCCCGAGGACCGCGGCATCTTCCATCTGCTCTCGGTGGAGGAAAACCTGCGCATCGCCCAGCGCAAGGGCGCCCGCTGGGGGCTGGCGGACATCTACCGCATCTTCCCGCGCCTGAAAGAGCGGTCCCGCAATGGCGGTGGCCAGCTGTCCGGCGGCGAGCAGCAGATGCTGTCCATTGCCCGCGCGCTGCTCGGCGGCCCAAAGGTCCTGATGCTTGACGAGCCCGTGGAGGGCCTTGCCCCCATCATCGTGGAGGAAATCGTCGACCAGATCCGCAAGATCCGTGACGCCGGCGTGCCCATCCTCCTGGTGGAGCAGAATCTGGCGGTCTGCGGCCAATTGGCGGACCGGCACTACATCCTCGAATTGGGGCGCATCGCGCACGAGGCGAGCGCCCAGGACTTCCGCACTGATACGTCCATCATCGACCGCTATCTGGGCGTCAAGGCTGCCTGAGCGGGAAGCGAGAGTAGAATGTCCAACCTGAACGTGAACGGCGACCGCCTCTGGGAGAGCCTGATGGACACCGCCCGCATGGGCGGCACGCCAGATGGCGGCATCGCGCGGCTGACGCTGAGTGTCGAGGACAAGGCGGTGCGCGACTGGTTCGCACGCGAATGCCAGGGCCTCGGCATGACCATAACTGTGGACGAAGTGGGCAACATGTTCGCCACCCGCCCCGGCCGCCGCACGGACCTTGCCCCCATCGCCATGGGTAGCCATCTGGACACCCAGCCCACCGGCGGAAAGTTCGACGGCGTGCTGGGCGTCCTCGCCGCGCTCGAAGTGGTCCGCACGCTGCATGAGGCGGACTATCGCACCGAAGCGCCCCTGATGATCGCCAACTGGACCAATGAGGAAGGCTCCCGCTACGCCCCCGCCATGCTGGGCTCCGGCTGCTATGCCGGCGCCTATAGCCGCGAGTATTGCGACAGCCGGGAGGATGTGAACGGCGAGACCTTCGCCAGCGCGCTGGAGGCCATCGGCTATCGGGGCGCGGAGAAGGCCGGGTCCGTCAAAATCGGCGCCATGTTCGAGTTGCATATTGAACAGGGCCCAATCCTGGAGGCGGAGGGCGCCACCATCGGTGTCGTCCAGGGCGTCCAGGGCATGCGCTGGTTCGACCTGGAGGTGCACGGCACCGCCGCCCATACCGGGTCGACGCCCATGGGCATGCGGCGCAATGCACTGCTGGGCATGGCGCGCATCATCGACGGCATCGACCGTATCGCGAAGACCTATCCCGACGCCGTCGGCAGCATCGGCTTCCTGGACATCACGCCCAATTCCCACAACGTCATCGCCAGCCGGGTACGCGCCACCATCGACCTGCGCCACCATGATGACGCCGTGCTCGATCCCCTGGAAGCCGAGGTGACGGCGCTGATCGAGCAGGTGGTGGCCGAGCTCGACCTCGCCTTCGATCTGCGCCCCATCTCGCGGGTGCCGGCGGTGGCCTTCCATCCAGACCTCATCGCGAGCGTGCGGCGCGCGGCGGAGGCGGCGGAGCTGTCCATGCGCGACATCATTTCCGGCGCGGGGCACGATGCGGCCCATGTGGCGGCGGTGGCGCCCACCACCATGATCTTCGTGCCCTCGGAAAAGGGCCTGAGCCACAATCCGGCGGAATTCACGTCCAAGGACCAGTGCCATGCGGGCGCGCAGGTGCTGCTCGGCGCCGTCCTCGACTATGACCGTCGCGCGGCCGCAGCCCAGCCGGCCCAGGGAGCCGCCTGATGCGCCTGGTTCTGGCCCGTCTCAATCACGAGACCAACACCTTCTCCCCGGTCCCGACGCCTCTGTCCGCCTTCCGGCCGCTCTGGGGTCCCGAGGCTCTGGCAGCGGCGCAGGGGCACCCCACGGCGCTCGGCGCCTTTGAAGCCTTTGCACGCCAGCTCGGCGCCGAGATCAACGTGCCCCTGATCGCCCATGCGGACCCTTCCGGCCCCGCCGACAACGCGATCTTTGATGCCATGGCGGACGCCATCCTGGCGGCGGTGGCGGAAGGCTGCGACGGCATCCTGCTGGACCTGCACGGGGCCATGGTCACACGCGGCCATGATGATGCGGAGGGTGAACTGGTGGCCCGCGTCCGGCGTGCGGCGCCGCATACGCCCATCGGCGTCGCCCTGGACCTGCACGGCAACATCACCCAGCGCCTGCTGGACCAGTGCGACGTGATCGTCGGCTTCAAGACCTATCCCCATGTGGACATGGTCGAGACTGGCGCCCATGTGGCGCGGCTGATGGAGCCGCTGCTGAACGGCGCGCCGCGCCCCGCAATGGCACTGTGCCACCCGCCCATGCTGGCCGCGACCTTGTGCATGAACACCACCGTGCCGGGCGCCATGGCCGACCTCATCGATCTCGCCCGTGCCGCAGAGACGCGACCGGGCGTGCAGGCGGTGACCGTGTTCGGCGGCTTTCCCATCGCCGACCTGGCCGAGACCGGCGTGTCCGTTGTCACAGTGGCGAACTCGCCGGACCTTGCCCGCGCGGTTGCCGACGAGATCGGGCGTGCCGCCTGGGAGAAGCGCGAGGCTTTCGTCTACGCCCAGGAGCCCCTGCCCGCCTCGATCAAGCGCGCGCGGGGTTTGGCGGGGCACGGCAAGCCGGTTCTTCTTCTCGACCACAGCGACAACTGCAATTCCGGCGGCCCGTGCGATTCCATGGATGTGCTGGAGGCCCTGCTCGCCACGGGAGAGACCGGCATCGCCGTCGGCCCCATTGCGGACCGGGAGGCCATCGCGACCCTGTTCGCGGCGGGTGCAGACGCCGTGCTCACCCTGGAATTGGGCAACAAGATTCCGGCGCAGGGCCTGCCCACCCCTCGCCCGCCCTTGCGGCTGGAGGGGCGGGTACGGGCGCTGAGCGATGGAACCTATACGGTGACCGGCCCCATCTATAATGGCCAGGTGCTTTCCATGGGCCGCGCCGCCGCGTTCGAGACCGACCAGGCCATGATCGTCGTCTGCGAACAACCCCACGAGCCGCTCGACCTCGGGGTGTTCTCCTGCCTCGGCATCGATCCCTTGCCCGCGCGCTTCCTCATGCTGAAATCGCGCATGTATTGCCGCCCGGTCTTCGAGCCTCTGTGCGCCCAGGTGGTGGAATGTGCCGGTAACGGAGTGACCGCATCCGACTATGGTTTGTTTGCTTTCAAAAAGCTCAAGCGCCCCATATATCCCCTCGACGGGGACCTGAATTGGGAAGCATGAGCAGATGAGCGGCGGGCGCACTTCATCCGGATCGGATGTCAGGAAACTGCCGCGCATCAAGCTGTCCGATCAGGTGGCGGAAGACATGCGCCGGCAGATCGCTCGCGACAGCCTTCAGCCCGGAGACCGCCTGCCCAATGAGCGCGCTTTGATGGAGCGCTACGCCTGCTCCAAGGGCACCATCCGCGAGGCGCTCAAAGCCCTTGAGGTGGAAGGCCTCGTGCGCATGGTGTCCGGCCCCAATGGCGGACCGGAGGTGCAGAGCTCGTCCATCGATATCGTGATGCAGCAGTTGCGCCAGTACCTCCACTTCCAGCCCGTGGATTTCAAGCACGTTTACGAGCTGCGCAAGGTGCTGGAAGTCATCCTGGTCGAGAACGTCATCGGCAAGCTGACCGAGGACCAGTATGCCCGGCTGGAAGAGAATATCCGGCTGTGCGAGGAGGCCAACCAGCAGGCGGCGCGCGCCGTGGTACGCAGTGCGGAGACCGAGTTTCACGACATCCTGTGCGAGGCCTGCGACAATGTGATCCTCGTCTTCATGTGCCGCTTCCTGAACGCGATGCTGCGGGACCTGGTGAGCTTCCGTTCCTCCAGCATGACCGAGCACGAGCGGTTCGGCGACGAGAATATCGCCAGCCACAAGCAGCTCCTGGCCGCCCTCAGGGCCAATGACGCCCAGAAGGCGGGGCAGATCATGCACGAGCATATGTGCTGCGCCGAAGGCTTCATGCGGCGCCTGGACGCTTCCTTTCGCTCGGATCTCCTCAGCCGCTTCTGACCTTGCGGTGCGAGGCGACGGCCTTGCTGCTATAGACAGGCATGATCCGATTTCTGCACAGCGCGGACCTGCATCTCGGCAAGCCCTATGGCTCCATGCCCGAAGAGGTGCGTGGACGGCTGCGGGAGGCCCGCCATTCCGTGCTGGACCGGCTGGCTGCCCGCGCCCGCGAAGGCGGGGCGCCCGTCATCCTACTGGCGGGCGATGTGTTCGACACCGAGACGCCAAGCCCGGCGGTGCTGCGCCAGGCGCTGGCCGTCATGGCCCATCACGGGGACCTGCGCTGGATCCTTCTGCCGGGCAACCATGATTCGCTGGTGGCGGAAGAGCTCTGGGCTGGCGCGGCCCGCGCGGCGCCCGCAAATGTGACGCTCGCCCTGACCCCAAGTCCGCTTGCGTTCGCGCCCGGCGCCATGCTCCTGCCCGCCCCCTGCACCACCCGACGCCCGGGCCGCGATCTGACCGCCTGGATGAACCAGGCCTCGACAGCGGAAGGTGTCGTGCGGATCGGCCTTGCCCATGGTCCGGTGCAGACCTTTTCGGAAGATGGGACCGCCGACGACGTCATCGCGGCGGACCGGGCCGCTCAAGCCGGGCTCGACTATCTCGCGCTCGGCGACTGGCATGGCCAGATCAGTATCGGCGGCAGGACATGGTATTCCGGCACGCCCGAACCCGACCGCTTCAAGCATGATGCCCCTGGGCGTGCGCTGCGCGTCACTGTCGCCGGCGCGGGCGCGCCGCCCCTCGTCGAACCGGTGGAGACCGGCCTCTTCACCTGGCGCACCGCCCCGCTCCAATGCCTGCCTGAGGATGATGTCGCCATGAGCCTTGCGGGGCTCCTGCCCGAAGGACCGGGGCGGCGGCAGACGCTGCTGCGGATCGCCGCCACGGGGCACGCGCGTCCGGAGGCGCGCGCTCTGCTGGAACAGTCCATCGCGGCTGCCGCGCCCGAATTTGCGGCACTGGAACTGGATACCCAGCGGCTCGCCATCACGTGCGAGAGCGAGGATCTGGACCTTATCGATCGCTCCGGCGCCCTGCGACAGGCTGCGGATGGGCTGCTGGCCGAGAGCCGCGACCCGGATCGCCCACCCGCCGACCGGGACGTGGCGCGGGAGGCGCTGATGCGGCTTTTCTCCTATTGCGCGGCCTTGCCTTCATGAAGCTCACCGCGCTCCGCCTGCACAATGTGCGCCGCTTCGCCAATACCGGCGTGCGCATCGAAGGGATCGGCGATGGCGTCAACGTCCTCTGCGCCGCCAATGAACAGGGCAAGTCCACTTGTTTCGACGCCCTGCATGCCCTCTTCTTCCAGACCCACACCAGCGCATCTTCCACGGTCCAGGCGCTGCGGCCCCATAGTGGCGGCGGCCCGCTCGTGGAAGCGGACATCGTCACCCGCACGGGCGCCTTTCGGCTGAGCAAGCAGTTCCTCGCCGGGAAACGCGCGCAAGTGCACGAGCGCGACAGTGGCCGCCTTCTCGCCCAGGCGGACGAGGCGGAACGCTTCATCGCCGGCCTCATCCATGATGGAGCCGGCGGTCCTGCAGGGCTGCTCTGGGTGCGCCAGGGGACGACTGGCCTCGAGCGGCGCGTCAAGTCGGAGGAGGAGACGGAGCGGCGGGCGCGGGAGACGGTGCTCACCTCCGTGCAGGGCGAAGTGGAAACCCTCACCGGCGGGCGCCGCATGACCCTGGCGCTGGCGGCGTGCGACACCGAACTCTCACGCCTCGTCACGGCAAGCACGGGACGGCCCAAGGCGAATAGCCCCTATGACGGGGCGCTGAAGACAAGAGACCGCCTCGCCGAGCAGGAGCGGCATCAGGCTGCCGAAGTGGCGGATCTGCGCGACGCGCTCGACCGCCGCCGCGCCTTGCGCGCCCGGCTCGCCGAGATCGACAGCCCGGACCTGGTGCGTGAACGGGAAGAGGCCGTGACCCTCGCAGCAGCGGCCCTTGCCGAAGCGCAAGCCCGCGCAGACGCACTCCGGGCGGCCCGCATGGAGGCGGAGGCCGCCGAGAGCCGCCGGCAAGGGGCACTGGGCGCCCTCGCCCGCTTCCGTGACACCCTCACTCGGCACGCCCAGGTGAGCCGCGAGGCGGCGCAGGCCGCCGATCTGCGGGATCAGGCGCGAGAGCGGCAGAGACAGGCCGTGGAGGACGCCAACCACGGGGCAGCACGTCTTGCAGCAGCCGAAGCCCAGGAGCGGACGCAGCGCGACCTCCTGGCCGCTCTGGAGCGTGCGGCCGCCGCCCAGGCGGCGCGCCAGGCCTTGGCCAGCGCCCATGCGGCACTCCGCCAGGCGGAATCGGCGCGGGCGGAGTTGGAGGGGGCAGAGGCGGCGCTGAAAAGCGTGGCTCTTCCCGCGGGCCAGCTTGCCGAGCTTGAAAAGCTGGAGACGCTCCTGGTGGGCCTCAGGGCGGCCGCCACGGCGCGCGCGCCCCTCCTGAGAATGGACTATCTCGCCACTGCCGATGGCGCCGTTCGGATCGGCGGCGTCTCTCTGGGCCAGCACGAGGAGCGGCCCCTGGTGGGCTCCACGCGCATCGAGATCGAAGGGGTGGGCACCCTCACAGTGTCCTTTCCCCCGCTCGCCGAGAGCGCCGAGGAGAACCGGAAGGCAGAGGCCCGCCGCCGGGCGCTTCTGGCGGAACTGGGGGTGGAAGATCTGACCGCCGCGCGCTGCCGCGAGGCCAAGTGCCGCGAACTGGAGGCAGATGTGAAGCTCGCCCGCCAGCGGCTCGCCTTGCTCGCTCCGCAGGGATTTGCCGCTCTGCGCGAGCAGATCGCACAGTTGGAGTCCAAGGCTCACGGCGCTTCAGAGCTGACGGACGACCCCGAGCGCGTGCGGGCCCGCCTTCTGATTTTGGAGACGGAGGTCCGCAAGGGCCGGGAAGAGGCGCGCGCCGCGCAGGCGCGCCAGGATGTGGCGGGTGAGGCGGTGGTGGAGGCGGTGCGGCGAGCCGCGACGTTGTCCTCCAGCCTTGAGAGCCTGTCCGAAAGCCTTGGCCCGGAAGCCGAGCGCGTCCTGCGGGAGGACCGCCTCGCAGCGGAGGTCACCGCGGCCAATCAGGCGTTAGAGGCCGCGAACACCCGGATTGCAGACCTATCCCGGGACGCGCCCGATGTGGCGGCTCTGGAAGCGCGACACACCCGCCTGCGCTCGGTCGCCGCTGCGGCCCGCGATGAGATCAACCGGACCCGGGAACAGGCGGCCGCCCTCGACGGGCGCATTCAGACCCGGTCGGAAGGCGCGGTCGAGGAGGCACTCGAAGAAACTCGCGAACAGCTTGCTGGGGCCGAGCGAAAGGTGGCTGCCTTCGCCCGCGAAGTCGCCGTGCTGACGCGGCTGCGCACGGCCCTTGAAGAGGCACGCACCACGGCGCGGGACCATTATTTCGCTCCGCTGTTACGGGAATTGCGCCCCCTGCTGGGGCTGCTGTTCGACGATGCCACCGTCATCTTCGACGAGAACACGCTGCTGCCGCGCTCCATGCGGCGGGAGGGCTTCGACGAAAAGGTCGACGTGCTGAGCGGAGGCATGCGCGAGCAGCTCGCCATTCTCACCAGGCTCGCCTTCGCACGGCTTCTGTCCCATGGCGGGGAGGCTGTGCCTGTCATTCTCGACGACGCGCTGGTCTATTCGGATGATGCCAGGATCGAACGCATGTTCGATGCCTTGCACGACCAGGCCAACAACCAGCAGGTGATCGTCTTCACCTGCCGCCAGCGCGCCTTTGCCAAGCTCGGCGGCACCCTTTTGCGCATGGAACCCTGGCAACCGGTGGCGTAAGGACAGCTCACGCAACATTCTCGCCAGCCACCGCGCTCACCAGGCTACGGGTTGCGGCCGGCACGGCGCGGAACGGCGGACGATGCGGCCTGGCCCGTCCGGCAGCAGCGTTCCGGTCCGCAGCCAGTGGAGAGCCGTGGGCCACAGGCTGTCCTTGAAACGATCGTGAAAGAAGGCGAAGTGCCCGATCTTCTCCTGTCCGATCTCCACCGGATCAATGCGCAGATGCAGCCGACAACTGGCGGTGAAGTAGTCCAGAAGCCGGTCGAGAGCCGGCTGCGTGCCGTGGGGGTCATCCTGAAGGCCCACGGCCAGAATCGGCGCCTGGACCCTTGAGAAGCGCTGGCGGATCATCTCGGATTCCCGCTCGCCGCCGATGAAGACGTTTTGCCGGACCGTATCCTCGAATCGCGCCGACATGCGGCTCCAGTCCCGCACGACGCCGGCCGGGGTGTCCTCCATCCAGCCGAGCCGCTTTGCAGGGAAATAGCCGAAAAGACGCGTCACTGCCGGCATCACCACGTGCCATTTCAGCACCATGCGCATCCGCTGCTCCGCGCCGTAGTCCCGCCAATAGGCATATTGGGCTCCGACGGTGAAGATCCGCCGCACGTGCCGCGCGGACGGGGCGGTGCCGATGGCAAAGCCGCCGATGGAATGAGCCACCACATCCACCGGCTGTCCGGGAAAGACCTGCAGGACATGCTGGAGGACCGCCTCCAGGTCCTTTTCGCCCCAGTCCACCCAATCCCCCTTCATTCCCCTCAAGGAGGCCGGGCGGGATTCTCCGATCCCCCGGTAGTCGAATGTGACCACGTCGCTGCCATTGGCATGCAGATGGTCAGCGAAGCGTGCATAGTAACGGCAGCGAACCGCGGTTGCCGCGGCAATCACCACCACCGGGCGCTGCGCCCGGGCGGCAGGATGACGCCAGACAAAGCCACCGATGGTCATCCGGTCGGGCGTGCGGATGCGGAACGGGCGGCCCATTGCCGAACCGCGTTCTCCATGTCCTTCCATCACGCGCATGTGGGCCACCATTGCTCGGATCGCCGAAAGCCTCCCGCGCACGAAGGCTCCTGTCGAATGAGCATCTCTCCCGGCCGGCTGAGGCTTTCTCAATTGCGCCAGGCCTGCCATGCCCTTATGCCAGAACAGGTTCCGCGCCATGTGTTGCGTCCCTGCAGGGCGGTGGCGCCCATCCGGACAACAGATGCGGCACCCCGGTGCGGCTGCCCCCCTAGACTGTCCCTGCCGCGTCCATCCGAGGACACCGATGCCCCAATCCGTCGCCCCCATCCCCTTCTGGTTCGATTTCGCATCCGGCTATGCCTATTTTGCCGCGCTCGAGATGGAGGCCTTTGAGGCCCGCATCGGACGCCCTGTGCAATGGCGGCCATTCCTGCTCGGTACCGCGTTCAAGGTGACGGGAGTGCGGGGGCTCTCCTCCACGCCGATGAAGAAGGACTATGCCTGGAGGGATTGGGCGCGCATCGCGCGCAAGACCGGCGTGGACTTCCAATTGCCTGCCCATCACCCGTCTGTCGCCCTGGCCGCGACGCGGGTATTCTACGTTCTGGAAGAGCGTGATGCCGCCGTGGCTCGGACCTTCGCGAAGGCGGTCTTCAAGGCCTATTTCACGCAAGGCATCGACAGCGGCAACATGGAGCATGTTGTCCGTGTTGCCGACGGGCTTGGCCTCGCAGGCGCGGCATTGGCCGAGGCGGCAATCGAGCCGCGCATCAAGGACAAGGTCCGGCTGTTCTCCGAGGAGGCGGTGGCGAGCGGCGTGTTCGGCTCGCCCTTCTTCTTCGTCGATGGCGAGCCCTTCTGGGGGTGGGACCGCCTGCCCATGATGGAGGAATGGATCCGAACCGGGGGATGGTGACCCGTCCCTTTCCTCAATGACAGGCGCAGGGATCGCCTGCCCGCTCCACCTGTGCCAGCAGCCAGGCCCGCAGGTTGCGCACCCGCCGATCCCGGGCCAGAGCCTCCGGGTAGACGAGATAGTAGCCGGCGCCCGCGGCAATGCGGTGGTCGAACAGCAAGGCGAGCCGCCCGGTGGCGAGATCGCACTCCACAATTTCCGCCCCCGCCAGGGTCACACCTGCCCCATCAATGGCAGCCTGAAGGCCGAGGCCCACGGAATCGACCATGGTGATGGCGGCCGGTGACACGGGGCCACCCGGCAACGTCGCATTCCACTGCTCGAAATGCGCGCGACGATGCTCCGAAAGGAACAGGTTGGAACGCCCGATGACTGAACGCAGGTCGTTGTTGCCCCCGCGCAGTTGCGGCCGCCCCAGCAGACCGACAGTTTCCTCGAACAGGAGATCGCTGACGACGCCCGGCCATGTCCCGGCCCCATGGCGGACGGCCGCATCCGCGACCCCGGCATTCAGGTCCACCACCGCCTGCGAGGTGGTGATGAGCAGCTCGAAGCCGGTGCGCGCGAACGGATAGGCGGCAAGGCGCGGGGATAGCCAGTGCACGGCAAAGGTCGGCAGCATGGACAGCCGGAGGGGGCCGACACGCCGCTCGGCGGTCAGCCCCCCCACAGCGGAGACGATGCGCGAAAAGCCTGCGGTGAGGTCCGGCGACAGCGCCCGCCCCGCCTCGGTCAGTTCGAGCCGGGGCCCCGTGCGCCGCATCAGTTCCACCCCGAGCATATCCTCGAGGATCCGCAACTGGTGGCTGACGGCGGATGGCGTCACCCCGATCTCCGCCGCCGCCTCCTTGATGGACAGATGCCGGGCGGCCGCCTCGAAGGCGCGCAGTGCATTCAAGGGCACCGTCAGTCGCATATTGCCGGCCAATCCCCGCTCCCACCCCTTACGGCCCATACCAGCCCCGCCGTGGGGCGGGACCTCGATTGATTGCAGATTATCCCTCGCCCGCCCCTCTTGGTAGCGACCCAGTACCTCCTCGATCGGCCAAATGCGATGCGGGAGGCGGCGCCAGCCGGAACCGTTGCTGACGCTTCCTCAACTCTTTCCTGAGACATACCATCGCAAGGTAATTTCCCTCGGCCCCACAAGGGTGCGACCGCATGCTCCGTCCACCGATGGAGACCTGACGCGGGTGCAAAGGATCACGGAGAGTGGCATGGGCAAGACACGGTCGGACGGCTTCCTGCTCTCCCATCTTCCCATTCAATGGAAGCTCGCTGCCGTCATTTCCATCCTGATCGCGCTAATGATGGCCATCCTCGCGGTGGACACCCTCGCCGTCCGGAGCGCCACGCAAGCGCAACGCGAGGCGGATGACCTGGCGCAGATCATCAACCAGGCAAACATCACCGCCCGCTCCCTGAGCCGCCGGCAGATCGCCCTCGTCCGCCTCGTCTACGACACCGACACGGCCTCCGAGACCGCCTATGAGGATGCCAATGCGGGTGTCAGCCGGGAGTTCCAGGCTCTCATCGAGCTGGTGGATGACGCGCCGAAGCTGCGCGGCATGGTCCAGAGCGCATCAGGCCTGAACGACCAATGGTCCCGCACCAGCGGGTTGCCCATGGTCCAGTTGGCCCGCGATCTGCGCAGCGGAACCGCAACCACGGCCGAGCGCGACGCCCGCATGGCCGACTTCCTGGCGGCGGAGGCACTGGAGGGGGGCAGCCGCAGGATTGCCAGTGGCCTCGACGCGCTCATCAAGGCCGTGAACGAAAGGTTGGACGACACACGGGATCTCCTTCAGGACCGTGAGACGAACCTGCGCTTTCTCAACCTGCTGGCCGTTGCGGTGACGGTGGCAGCCGGCGTGGGCGCCTTTTTTCTCTCGGCGCGCTTCATCGCGCGGCCATTGCGGCAATTGTCGGAACTCATGGAGCGGCTGGCGCAGCACGACCATTCCATCGACATCCCCTTTGGAGAGCGGCGCGACGAGGTCGGTACCATCAGCCGGGCCTTGGACGTGTTCAAAGCCATGTCCCTGGCCACCTATGAGAGCGACTGGGTGAAATCCGGCGTCGGCGAGCTTTCCGCCAAGATCCAGCAATGCACCGACCTCAGAGATTTTGCCAACACGCTGCTGACCGATCTCGCCCCTCGCCTAAATGCCGGAGTGGGCGTCTTTTTCGGCTTTGACGCGAAGCGCGAGGAGCTCTCCCTCTCTGGCAGCTACGGCTTCCGCGAACGCCGCCACATGACCCCCAGCTACCGCCTGGGCGAGGGCCTGGTGGGACAGTGCGCCCTGGAGCGCAAGCCAATCCTGCTCAGCCCGGTGCCGGACGACTATATCCGCATCCATTCTGGCACCGGCGAAGCGAGCCCGCGCTGCGTCCTGGTGATGCCGATCCTGTCCCAGGGCCGGCTGCTGGCCGTGCTGGAACTGGCCAGCTTCGCGCCCTTCGACGCCATGCGCCAGCGGCTCATGGATGATGCGGCGGATGTGGTGGGCCTTTCGCTGGATAATCTCCAGCGCGCCCTGCGCACCTCGGACCTGTTGGAGCAGAGCCAGCGCCAGGCGCAGGAGCTCCAGGTGGCGGAGGAGGAGCTGCGCGTCCAGCAGGAGGAATTGCGCACCACCAATGATCAGTTGCAACAGCAGTCCCAGCGCCTGATCGCCTCCGAGGAGGAATTGCGGGTGCAGGCAGAGGAATTGCAGAAGTCCAACGCCGACCTGCGCCGCCATTCGGACGCCCTCACCGAGCAGAAGGACCGGCTCTCAGCGCTCCAGCAGGAGACCGAGCTCAAGGCCGCTGACCTGGAGCGGGCCAACCAGTACAAGTCCCAGTTCCTGGCCAACATGTCCCACGAATTGCGGACACCGCTGAACTCCATGCTCATCCTGTCTCAGGATCTTGCCGAGAACCGCTCTGGCAATCTTGACGAGGAGCAGGTGGAATCCGCGAGCATCATCCATTCCAGCGGCTCAAACCTGCTGCGGCTGATCAACGAGATCCTCGACCTGTCCAAGGTGGAGGCTGGCAAGATGGAGGTGATGCGCGAGCCCGTCTCGGTCGCCGCCTTCACCCAGCGCATGGAACGGAACTTCCGCCATGTGGCGCAGGACAAGGGGCTCGACTTCACCGTGACATGCGCCCCGGGGCTGCCGGCCACCTTCATCAGCGACGAAGGCAAGCTGGAACAGATCACCAACAATCTCCTGGGCAATGCCTTCAAATTCACCCATCAGGGCGCCGTGACAGTGACTTTTGTCACCGAGGACGACGGCAAGACCCTGACGATCGAGGTCACTGACACCGGCATCGGCATCCCGGGGAACAAACTGGATGCGATCTTCGAGGCCTTCGAGCAGGTCGATGCGAGCAGCCGCCGGCAATATGGCGGCACGGGCCTCGGCCTCGCCATCTCCCGCAGCCTCGCCCACCTCCTGGGCGGCACCCTGACCGTTCGGTCGACCATGGGCGAAGGCACGACCTTCCGGTTGCGGCTTCCGATTTCGATTGGTGAAGGCGAGGCCACTCGGTCGGCGGTGGCGCCAGCCCCGGTGGACCGGGGGCTCGCCCCCGCGCCGCGCCTCGTCCCGCGCACCACCATCACGGTGGAGGACGATCGGGACCGTCTGGAAAAGGGCAAGCCCCTGATCCTGGTGGTGGAGGACGACCAGGTGTTTGCCCGGACCCTCGTGAATATTGTTCGGCGCAGCGGCTATCAGGTGCTTGCCGCCGGCGACGGCGAGAGCGGCCTCGCCCTTGCCCGCGCGCACAGCCCCACCGGCATCCTCCTCGACATCATGCTGCCGGGCATGGATGGCTGGACGGTGATCGAGCAACTTAAGCAGGACCCTGCCACCCGGCACATTCCCGTGCACATCGTCTCGGCCCTTGAGGAGGCGCCCCGCGGCCGTCAGATGGGAGCGATCGGCTTTCTGACCAAGCCGGTGCGCTCCGAGCAACTGGTCGAGGCGCTTTCGGCCCTTGCCCATTTCGCTCCGGGTCGGCAGCGACGCGTGCTGGTGGTGGACGACGACGAGGCGGCCCGCAAGGCGGTGATCAAGCTGCTGTCGCGGGACGGCGTGGAGGTGGTCGCCACCGGCTCCGGCGAGGAAGCCATCGCCCGCATGGACGAGGCGGAGTTTGACTGTCTGGTGCTGGACCTCGGACTGCCCGGCATGTCCGGCTTCGACGTGCTGGAGAACCTCGCCGCCCGCTCCCACCATGTTCCCGTCGTCATCTATTCCGGGCGGGAGGTGACCAGCGAGGAGAGCCTGCGCCTGCGCAACTACACGGACAGCATCGTCATCAAGGGCGCGCTCTCGCCGGAGCGGCTGCTCGACGAGGTCAGCCTCTTCCTGCATTCCGTGCGCGGCGAGAAGGGAACTTTGCCGGACCATCCCGACGGCGACCTTGCCGGGCGGCATGTCCTCGTAGTCGACGACGACATGCGCAACATCTACGCTCTCGCCAAGGTGCTGCGGGGCAAGGGTATGACCGTCACGCTCGCCCAGGACGGCGCCAAGGCGCTGGCGCAGCTGGAGGCCCATCCGGACGTCGAAATGGTGCTCATGGACATCATGATGCCGGTCATGGACGGCTACGAGGCCATGGCGAAGATCCGTGCCCGGGGTGGAGCATGGGCCCGCCTGCCCATCATCGCGCTCACGGCCAAGGCGATGAAGGATGACCGGGAGAAGTGCCTCGCCGCCGGCGCCAACGACTATATGGCCAAGCCCATCGACGTGCCGCGGCTCATTTCCATGATCCGCGCATGGCTCCCGCACACATGAACGCCGAGCATGACAGGAGCGATCTCGAAGCCATCGAGATCGACCTCTTCATCGAGGCCATGCTGCGCCGCTTCGGCTACGATTTCCGCGACTATGGGAGAGCCTCGCTTTCCCGCCGGATCCATAATCTGGTGGACCGGTTCGAAGCGGACAATATCGCCGACCTCACGGCGCGAATTCTCCATGCCCCCGGGCGGATTGCCGAGGTCATCGGCGCGCTCTCGGTACCGGTGTCGGAGCTCTTCCGCGACCCGGAGACGTTCCGGACCCTGCGGACGCAGGTCTTCCCGATCCTCGCCTCCTATCCGCAGGTCACCATTTGGCAGGCGGGATGCGCGCGAGGAGAGGAGGTCTATTCCCTTGCTATCCTTTTGAAGGAGGCTGGGCTCTATGGGCGGTGCCGCATCTTCGCCACCGACATCTCCAAAGCATCGCTGCGCGCCGCCGCGGAGGGCATCTACCCCGCCGCCGAAATGCGGGAAGCCAGCCGGAGATACCTGGAGAGCGGGGGAAGCGAGAGCCTGTCCGTGCACTATCATGCCCGCTACGATCTGGCGAAGCTGGAAAGCTCCCTCATCGAGAACGTGACGTTCGCGGAGCACAACCTGGCGACCGACGGCGTGTTCTGCGAGGCGCATCTCATCTTGTGCCGCAACGTCATGATCTATTTCAACGACCGCCTGCAGGCGCGAGCGCTCGGCCTGTTCGCGGAAAGCCTGGTGCGCGGCGGGTTCCTGTGCGTAGGGCAGAAGGAGAACCTGCTCTCTGCGGCGGCAGCGCCATTCCAGAGGCTGGACAGGGACGTGCAGCTCTACAGGCTGCGGCGCCCGATGGAGGGATGATGCAGGCGGTGGTGGTCGGCAGTTCGGCGGGCGGCCCCGCGGCCTTGCACGACCTGCTGTCGCGCCTCTCCCCCGATTTCCCTGCCCCAGTGGTGATCGTGAGCCATGTGGGGCGTGGCGGTGGGGCGCTGCTGGCAAGCGGGCTGGCCCTGCACTCCGCGCTTCCGGTCCGCCCGGCGGCCGAGCGCGCGCCGCTTCAGGCCGGTCACGTCTATGTGGCACCGGACGATTATCATCTGCTGATGGAAAGCCATGGCCGCCTCGCCCTGTCCGTCGACGAGAGGGTTTGTTTTTCCCGCCCGTGCATTGATGTATTGTTCGCGAGCGCAGCAAGGGTCTATAGGCATGAGCTTGTGGGTATCGTTCTGAGCGGGGCGAACGGTGACGGGGCTGAAGGCCTCCGCCAAATCCGGCGGAACGGCGGAACAGCTCTCATCCAGGATCCGTCGGAAGCGGTGGTGGGGGCGATGCCACGCATGGCGCAAGATCGGGCCGGGTCCGATCTGTGCGCTCCGGTGGCGGATCTGGCAGCCTATTTGAACGGCTTTGTGGAACGATGACACTGCTGCAACCTGTGCCTCCCGACAGTGCCGACAGGCCGAAGATCCTGATCGTCGACGACATCGGGGCCAATCTGAAAGCGATGCAGCGTCTCCTGGCGAGCGTGCATGCGGACATCTACCAAGCCAGTTCCGGCAATGAGGCACTGGCCCTGTGCCTTGATCACGATTTCGCGCTCATCCTATTGGACGCCCACATGCCGGACATGGACGGCTTCGAGGTGGCCAAGCACCTGGCTGATGATCCGAGGACCTGCACCGTCCCGGTCATCTTCGTCACCGCCGCCTATATTGATGACCTGAACCGGCTGAAAGGCTATACGTTCGGCGCGGTGGACTATATCGCCAAGCCCATCAACGATGCCGTTCTGCTGTCCAAGGTTACGGTATTTTTGGACCTCCACATCAGCAAGCTGCGCCTCACCGCCGCGCTTGAGGAGCTTGAGCGTCGCAACCGCCAGCTGGAGGCGGAGATCGACGAGCGCAAGCGGATCGAGAAGCAGATCCGCCACATGGCCACCCATGACGCACTGACCGGCCTCGGAAACCGCATCCTGTTCCTGGAGCATCTGGGGCGGGAAGCTGCCTTCGCCGACCGTCACGGCAACCAGTTCGCCCTGCTCTACATCGACATAGACGGCTTCAAGGCGGTTAATGATGGCCATGGCCATGCGGCCGGGGATCTGGTGCTCACCGCCATCGCCCAGCGCTTGCGCACGAGCGTGCGCCAGGAGGACATCACGGCACGGCTCAGCGGCGACGAATTTGCCGTCATCATCGCCCCCGTGCCGGGACGGGACGTGGCCGAGGCAAAGGCACATGAACTGGTGCAGCACCTGGCAAAGCCGTACGCGGTCTCCACCGAGGGACTGGCGAACACGGTGAATGTGAGCGCCTCCATCGGGGTCGCCGTCTATCCCGATCACACACGTGACACCGCGGAACTGATCCGGATCGCGGATCGGGCCATGTACCAGGTGAAGCAGTCCACGAAGTCCGGCGCCCGCATGGCCCCCATGGCTTCCGACGAGGGCTAGCTGCGCGAGCAGACTATTTCGCGCCTCGCAGGAATGGCCTTAGGGAGCGCTCCGCCGGGCGGAACGCTCCCATTTCAGTCCTACGGAGCGGCTTTCGGCTTCTCTCAGGCGTTGGCTCGCTCGGGCACCGGCAGGCCGAGCCATTCGGTGTAGAAGGCATCGATATCCGGCTCGAAGTCGTGGATCACCGGATACCAGGGGGTGGGCGCCTCAACGTCATGGAGCGTGCCGCATTCCGGGCAGAAATACTCCCGCACCACCTGCCAAGTGGGCGTCGGCGCCATCAGCCGGGGATAGATCTCCTCCATCTTCTGGGGCGTGTCGCGCACATGGATGCGGGCATGGAGCTTCCAATTGTCCTTCCAGTCGCAGAAATCGTGGCCGCATTCGCAGCGCACGGTCCAGCGCTTGGAGACTTTCTGCTGCACCACAAAGAGCTTGGGACCGAGCGGCAGGATGATCTTGTCATCCCACGGCATACGCTCCTGCAGGATTTCCACATAGGTGACGAAGCGTTCCGGATCCTTCGGCGTGGAGAGCATCTGGTGCAGGGTATCGGAATCGATCTTGCCATCGACGAGATCGGCGATCTTGGCGCGGGTATAGGCCATTGTATTTCCTCCTGATTTCGCTAAATTTTGGGTTCCCCTCCCCGCACGCGGGGAGGGGTTTGGGACGACGCGCTCACTCCTCGACGAACTGAACCGTCTTCACGTCCGGTAGCTCGGAGATGTCCATGGAGTAGCGCGAGCCATAGGTCGGAACGCCAATCTCGCTTTCCGGCAAAGTCCAGCTCTCCGGCAGGTTCCAGAAAGTCCGGAACTGCTGCTCGAAGCGCGGGCCGAGATGGAAGGAGGCGGCGAACATCTGCCGCACCTGGGTGGCGGCGTCCTTGGCGAGGATCTTCTCCCGTTCGCCCTTCATCCACTCCTTGGTGGGAACGGACTTGGCGATACGATCCTTGCGGATCTGCGCCCGCAGGGCATCGGTCGCCGCCGTGTCGACCGCAAACAGGCCGTCATCGCCCTTGATGACCACCACGCCGTAGACCTGGGCGGCGAAGCGTTCGAGGACGTAACCGCCATTCAGGTCATCGGCGACCGACTGGGGCAGGCGGTCCAACGGATCGCCGAAGCCGGGGCCACCGCGCATGTAGTTCAGGTAAAGATCATAGTCGGAGAACATCTCCTCCGTGGTGATCGCCTGCTTGTCGCGCTTGATCTGGGCGGCCGGGAGCATGGCATCCCAGGTGGGATTTTCCGGGTCCGTATCGCCGCCGAACGGGATTTCCGCGCCTTCGGCGATGAGCGCCTTCAGGTTGGTCTTGTGGGCCGCGAAGCGATAGCCGGAAGCGGCAGGATAGCCGCCCATCAGCCCCCAGTCCGAGGAGATGTGGCCATTGCCCATGAAGAACATGGTCCAGTCCTTGGCGTTCCAGACCATGCGCAAGCTCTCAAAGCCGCACCCGCCCCGATACTTGCCCGACCCGCCCGAGGACGCCTTGATCTGGCGGCCGAGATAGACCAGCGGCTCGGCCAGCTCCCAGATCTCCATGTCGCCCATGTCGCCTTCCGGATTCCAGATGGCGGCGGCATGGGAGAGCCCATCCTGCACGGCGGTGGCGCCGGTGCCGTTGGCGGCGCACTCGAACGAGTTCACCGCATGGATCTCGTCATACTGGTTGAAGCCGCCGCCCTGGAGCCAGTTGGAGGTGTTGGCATTGCCCGCATTCACCTCCTCCAGATAGCCGCGCCCGAAATAGGAGCGCGACAGGCCGCGCCACAGGGCGGTCCAGGCGGAGACCAGGAAGTGCCAGCTATAGGAGAAGGCCACGCGCCGGTCATCTGGGTTCATCCAGGTGCCCTTGGGCAGGCGGAACTCGGTGCCGTAGGCGGCGCCGTCATTGATCATTTCGGAGGGGATGAGGGTCTGGGTCATCATCACCCAGATGCCGGAGGTGAAACTCACCTGGTGCGCATTGTAGGTGTGCCAGCCCCAGCGGCTCGAGCCCTCGAAATCCAGGCGCCAGGTGCCGTCCTTGCGGATGGTCATCTCGCAGGGCGCATGCATGATGGTGTCGAGCTTGGCGAAGTCTGAGGGTACCCGCACGTCTTCATGGGCATAGGGCACGTCCACGAAGCCCACCTGCCGGTAGGTGCCGGGAATGGTCATGGCCTTGATGCGGGCCTGGAGGCCAAGGCGCCCATGTTCCACCGCCTCATAGGCGAACTTCCAATAGGCCTCGATGCCCTCCTCCGCGACCACCTCTTCCACCAGCTTGCGGATCATGTGGCAGCCGGCGATGCGGGTGCGCTCGTCCAGCATCCAGTAGCGGGTGGTGCGCACCATGCGCTGGCTCTCATGCAGCCAGTCGCGGAACAGCGTGTCATTCTCGCCCACCTTGCGGCAGGTGATGGAATAGCCGTCGCCGAAGCGCTGCACCTGGCCCGTGGCCATGGAGCCTGGCCCCACCGCGCCGGTATCGATGACGTGGGTGACGCCGCCCACCCAGCCGATCAGCTCACCCTCCCAGAAGATGGGAACGATGGTGTGGATGTCGCAGGGATGGACATTCCCGATCAGCGAGTCGTTGTTGCAGAAGATGTCCTTGTCGCGAACGCCGGGATTGGCCTCCCAATTGTTCTCGATCATGTATTTGATAGCCGCACCCATGGTTCCCACATGGATGATGATGCCGGTTGAGGTCAGGAGACTGTCGCCCGCCGCATTATAAAGGGTGAAGCACAGCTCGCCCTCCTGCTCCACGATGGGAGAGGCCGCGATCTTCTTGGCGGTCTCGCGGGCATCCACCACGCCGGCCCGCAGGCGCGAGAACAGCTTGTTGTAGAGGATGGGCTCCTTCTCGCGCAGCTCCAGCTTCTCGAGGCCGGCATAGCGGCCGGTGGCCTTGGTGGCCGCCATGAGGCGGTCGCGGTGCTCTTTGAGCGTCTCGCCGCCGCGCACGATGCCGCGGGTCGCGCCCTGAAGACTGGTCTTATTGACGTTGACGTTCATCGGGTCGTTTCCTTCGCATTTATTGGCTTGGCAATTCCGGCGCGCCACCCTTGTCGGCGGCGGCCACGGACCCCTCCCGCTGCCGGGAGGGGGAACGACCGCTCACACCTCGCGCAGGTGGAACAGACGGTGGCCGTCGAGCCAGGTCTCGAAGCCGCCCGGCACCACGAAGGTGGTGGCGTCGGATTCGATGATGGCCGGCCCCATCACGCGATTGCCGGGGCGCAGGGACTCCATCCGGTAGAGCTGTGCATCCACCCACTTCTTCTTGCGGTAGAACTTGCGGGTGCCGATCTTGGCTTCCTCAGGCGGTGTCTCGCCTTCCTCGGCTTCCTTCGGGATCTTGGGCTTGGGGATCGGCACCATGCCGCGCATGATGGCACCGGTGACCGAATAGCCGAGCTCCGGCGAGCGGGCGGAGGCGGCATAGACGCGGCCATAGGTGGCGTTGAAGGCGTCGGTCAGCTGGTCCCAGTCCTCGGCCGTGCCGGCCTGCTTCAGGGGGCTTTCGATCTCCAGGTCGTTGAGCTGGCCGCGATACTGCATGCGATAGCCCGGCTGGAGCGTCACCTGCTCGGGCGCGTAGCCGTTGAGCTTGAACTCCTCCAGCACGTTGTGGGTGAGCTCTTCCCAGGCCGCCTGAAGGGTTTCCGCCGCCTTCACCTTGTCGGCCTCCGGCGCGTCCGGGGGCATGTTGATGTCGAGGGACTTGTCGTAGCGATACTCGAAGTCCGCCGCCGCGCAGCCAAACGCGGAAAAGCCGGCCGCCCAGGCGGGCACGATGACGTCCTCGAATCCGAGGCCTTCCGTATAGCCATAGGTGTGAACCGGACCCGCCCCGCCATAGGAGAAGCAGACGAAGCTCGCCGGAGAATAGCCCTTGCCGGAGATCATGGAGCGCAAGTAGTCGCGCAGGTCACTATCGAGGAGCTCGATGACGCCGGCCGCCGCATCCTCCACCGTGAGGCCCAGAGGATCGGCAATCTGGGTCTTGATGGCGTCCACCGAGCGCTGCCGGTCGAGCTTCACCGCACCGCCGAGGAAATTGTCGGGGTTGAGATAGCCGAGCACCATGTGGCAGTCGGAGATCGTCACCGTCTCGATGCCACTCTCCTTCCAGCAGACACCCACCCGGTAGCCGGCGCTGTCCGGACCGAGCTTGATGGCCTTGGTATAGGGATCGAGGCGGATGAAGGAGCCTGCCCCGGCGCCCACCGAATCCATGGCCACCAGCGGCAGGGAGAGGACGAGCCGGGCCATGTCCGGATCGTTCTTGATGGTCATCTCGCCCTGGGTGATCAACGCCACGTCGAACGAGGTGCCGCCAATGTCCGAACAGGCGATGTTCTTATAGCCGAGCACCTCGCCCAGATATTTCGCGCCGATCACACCGCCGATGGGACCGGACACGATGGTGCGGGCCAGTTCCTTGGCCTTCCAGGAAATGGTGCCGCCATGGGTCGCCATCACGCGGAAGTCGAACTTGGTGCCGCGATCCTTGAAGGCCTCGGAGATCTTGGACAGGGTCTGGCGGGACGGCTCGGCCGCATAGCCCTCCAGGATGGTGGTGTTGGTGCGGTGGGTTTCCTTGCGCACCGGATAATAGTCGGCGGAGGCGAAGACTGGCACCTTGCGGCCGCTCTTCTCCACCTCTTCCAGCACAATGTCGCGCACCCGGCGCTCATTCTTCGGGTTCTTGTAGGAATGGAGCAGCGAAATGACGATGCCCTCGACGCCGGATGCAATGAGCTCGCGCGCCGCTGCGCGGGCGCTCTCCTCGCGCAGCGGGATCACCTCCACGCCCATCATGTCAGTGCGCTCGATGACGCCGCGCGTCAGCTGGCGCGGCACCAGCGGCGGATCGAAGCGGTGGGTGTTCAGGTGGATCCGGTCCTCATAGGCATAGCCCAGATAGCATTGGATGGCCCGGCCCATGCGGTGGAAGTCTTCCATGCCGCGATTGACGATGAGGCCGCATTTCAGCCCCTTGCGCTGCACCACGCGGTTGAGCATGGCGGTGCCGGAATAGACGCCGGTCTGCAACTGAGCGAGCGCGTCATGGAGCGACATGCCCCAATTGGCGAGCCCATCCTCCGACGAAGCGATGAGGCCCAGGGCCTCGTTCTGGGGCGTGGACTGGGCCTTGCCGACCACGAAGTCGCCGTCCGCATCCACGAAGAAAGTGTCCGTCATGGTGCCGCCGGCATCGATGCCGAGCACCTGGACGTTGCGCAGGTTTCCCACGGGTATATTCACGCTCGGGTCCTCCCTGTTCTGCCGGTCGTGCTTGTCTGCGCCGGCTCGACTTTCAAAGAGCAGGTCCCGTGCCAAACAGGACGAAGCGTGCAACATCACGTTGATTCAATGCATTTCCGCAATGCAGCATGTATTTTTGCATTTCTCGATTGTCCGGTTTTCGGACACTTGTTGTCCGAGCCTCGAACGGCCCGAGCGAGAACTGGTGCTCCGGGCAAGGAGGCCTTGCGATAACCATGCCCAAGCGTCTATCCTCATTCATCAAGCCGCACTGGCGGGATGACTTCGCCACACCGAAAGCGGCACAGTGGGAGTGAATCGCCATCGCCGGAGGCCCCGCAGGCCGAACGCGAGGCCAACGGCTAAGGCGGCGCCAGCGGGAACGCCGCGCCGCCCGGCCCGGAGGGCAGTGCAGGTGCCTTATCGCGAGATCGCCCGTGCTTGGGAGGCTTTCCATCGGGACGGGATTACATCCCCCGTCGTGCGCCCCGCCGTGCTCGCCTCCTGGCAGCGCTCGCGGGAGCACGCCATTGCCGCCGACCGCTCCGCGGCCCCTCTTCTCACTGAGGCTGAACTCTTCCGGCGCCGCCGGCAGAATACCCGTCTCCTGGCGGCCGCGCGTCCCGCCATGGAGGAGGCCCGCAACCTGCTGGCCGATGCCCACTCCATGCTGATCCTCGCCGACCCCGCCGGCACCATTCTGGAAACGGAAGGAGACGCCCGCGCCGTGGACACTGGCCAGGAGGTCAAGCTCCAGCGGGGCGGCCTGTGGTGCGAGGCTGAAATCGGCACCAATGCCATCGGCACGGCGCTGGCCTGTGGCCGCCCGGTGCAGATCCACGCCACCGAGCATTTCTGCGCGCCCGTGCAACGCTGGACCTGCGCCGCCGCGCCGGTCCGCCATCCGCTCGAGGCAACGGTGATTGGGGCGGTGGACATTTCAGGATCCACCGACACGTTTAATCCGCAGAACCTTGCACACGCTGTCGCACTGGCGCACCAAATCGAGGCGGTGTTGGGCCGCCGGCTGGAAATGGAGCACGAGCAGGTGCTGCGCCATTTCCTCTCCAAGCGATCGCTCTGGCTGTCAGAGGAGATCATTGCCTTCGGCCGCTCGGGCACGCTCATCTATTCCACCGACCGCGCGCTGAAGGAGGTCGCCCGCCGCTCCGACCGCTTCATGCAGGACGGTCGTCTCGTTGCCCTGCGTGACACTCATCCGCAGGATTGGGCGACGCGTGTGGCCGCTTTGCTGCCCGGTGCAAGCGTGGAGATTGTGCAGGAAGATGGCGAGGAGATCGGCGGCGTGCTGGTGCTGCACGCGCCTCGCCGGATGCGCACCACCGCCACCGAGACGCCCCGGGAGTCGGAAACCGTCTCCTTCGATGCCATCATCGGCGACAGCCCGGTGATGCGCGAGGCGCGGGAAAAGGCGCGACGCATGGCGGAAAGCGGCCTGCCCATCCTGCTGGAGGGCGAGACCGGTGTGGGTAAGGAGGTATTCGCCCGCGCCATTCACGGCGTGCGGCTACCGGCCGGTCCGTTCGTTCCACTCAATTGCGGGGGCCTGCCACGCGAACTCATCGCCAGCGAATTGTTCGGCTACGAAAAGGGCGCCTTCACCGGCGCCGACGCCGCCGGCAAGCAAGGCAAGGTGGAAGCTGCCAATGGCGGCCTGTTGTGCCTCGATGAGATCGGCGAGATGCCGCTGGAACTGCAATCCTACCTGCTGCGGGTCCTGGAGGATGGCGTGGTCTATCGAGTGGGCGGCCATGCGGGGCGCCGCGTGGATTTGCGCCTCGTCTCCATGACCAATCGCGACCTCAGCGGGGAGGTGGCAGCGGGGAGGTTCCGCAAGGACTTGTTCTATCGCATCGCGGCGCTGCGTCTACGCATTCCCCCGCTCCGGGAACGGGAGGGCGACGTTCTGCTTCTGCTCGACCATTTCGGCGCGCTCGCGGCCGCCCGCGCCAAACTCCCCCCGCCCCGCTTCACCCAAGCCGCGCGCGAGGCCCTCGCGGCCTATGGCTGGCCGGGCAATGTGCGCGAGTTGCGCAACATGGTGGACATGCTGGTGGCCATGAAGCGCGGCGAGGGCGAGGTGGACATGGTGGACCTGCCGCCCGAAGTGCGCGAGGAACCCGCCCGCACGATTGGCGTCGGCGATCTGAAGGCAGTGGAGGAAGCCGCCATACGCTCGGCGGTGGACGCCTGCGGGGGCAATCTCTCCCGCGCCGCCCGGCGGCTCGGCATTGCACGCTCCACCCTCTATATGCGGCTCGCGGCCCTGGAGGGAAAAGCAAGCTGAGGCGCGGGTCCTCCCGCGCCCCAGCACAGTCAATCGACGGGGATGAGCCGCATCTCCTTCATTTCGCGGATCTGGCGGGCAAACATCTCCTCGTCATCGACAATCTCATGGAAGCCAAAGCGGCGGATCTTGGTGGTCTCCACGAGACTGTCATAGTCCATGTGCCACTGGAAATCGCCGAAGGCCCACGCCACCGCCTGATGATAGCTGCGGGGCACGAGGCCGTATTTTTCCACCATGCGGTTCCAGAGCGGCTCCTTGTCCGCCATCACGGCGGCGAGACGGATGGTCATCACCGGCCCGCAGGGCATGTCGAACATCCGTGCGATGCGCGGCCACATCTGCTCCCAGCGAAAGAGCCCGCCATTGGTGACGTTGAACACCTCGCCGGCGCATTTTGGCGTGGTCGCCGCCCACACCGCCGCCTTCCCCAGGAGGTCGGTGTCCACCGTCTGCTGGATGGTGCGATAGCACGCCTCGGTGCCCGGAAATCGCAGCGGCAGGCCGAACTCCTTGGACATGGCCGCATAGATGCCAATAACCGAGGTCATGTTCATGGGGCTGTTGACCGCATGCCCATAGATGGTGCGCGGGCGCAGCGCCGACCAGGACCAGCGGGCCTTCGGCGCGCGGGCGCGCAGGTAATCCTCCTGATCGTAATAGAAATTGGGCGGCATGTGGCGCGGGTCGCTCTCCCGCGCGGGGGTCGGGTAAGGGCCCAGATGCGTGCCATAGGCCTTGGTGCCCTGCATCAGGCTCACATGCTCCAGCACCGGCGATGCGCCCTCCACCGCTTCCACCACATTCACCAGCATGGCGAGGTTGGGCGCCACTTCCTCGGCAAAGGTGGGGCGCTCCTGGTAGGCGGTGTAGAAGATGTGGCTGACATCGCTCAGCCCGGCGAGCTTTTCCTCCGCATCCGCCTTATCCAGGAGGTCGACGGACACGCAAGGCACGGTGCCGCCATCCAGCTGCCGGCGCGAGGCGATGGTGATCTTCCAGTCCGGTTGTTCCGACAAGGCACGGACAATGCCGGCGCCAGCCACGCCAAGGCCGCCGACCACGAGAGCGTGCTTCATGTCTCCTCCAATGATGATGTTCTTGCCAGGGCGTCGGTTCAGACGTTGAGATGAGCGAGGGGCAGACCTGGCTCCGGCCAGGGCAGGCTGACGAGGCGGCCCGTGCTGGACAAGGTCACATAGGCGGTGTGCAGATCCGCCCCGCCAAAGCAGATATTTGTGACCCAGCGCTCGGGAAACGGCACTGAGCGTACCAATTGCCCCTCTGGCGAAATCACCGAGATCGCACCGGTCACCAGGGTGGCGACGCAGATATTGCCATTCGCCTCCACGGCGAGGGAATCGAAGCGCTGGTAGCCGCCGAGCCCGATCACCAGACGCCCGCCATGGGGAGAAGGCCAGGGCGCGCGGCGGATGATGCCTGGCCCATCCAGGTCGAAGGCCCACAGCCGCGCCGTCTCCGTCTCGGCCACATAGAGCACGGTTCCGTCCGGGGACAGACCGATGCCGTTGGGCGTGAAGAGGGGGAAGGCCAGTTCGTGGATATGGCTCCCGTCCGCCCGCGCATAATACACCGCGCCCCGGTCGTGCTCGCGGTCGCGCGTCTTGCCGAGATCGGTGAAATAGAAGCCGCCCTGGCCGTCGAACACGATGTCGTTCGGCCCCTTCAGCGGTCCCTTCTCGGTCTCGCGATAGAGGCACGCAACTTCGCCCGTGGCGAGGTCCACCCGCTCGATACGACCGCCGGAATAGTCCTGCGCCTGGCCGATGGGGCGAAGCCCGGTTTCGTCCCCCTCCGGGGTCCAGCGAAAGCCGCCATTGTTGCAGACATAGCAATGCCCATCCGGCCCGATGGCCGCGCCATTCGGCCCGCCGCCAAGCCGCGCCACCGTCTCGATGCTGCCGTCCGGATGCACACGATCCAGCGTCCCCGCCGCGATCTGCACCACCAGTACAGAACCGTCCGGAAGGGCCACCGGACCCTCCGGAAAGCGCAATCCCGTCGCCACATCCTTGATTTCCACGCGCATACGCCTCCTCCCACGCCTCTTTGCCGGCCAAGATGTTCCCGCTACCCGAGAAGCATCCCTGCGCCGACTGGGAAGCATCTTGCAGATGCGAAGAGTTTCGTTGAACGAAACAAACCCCTTCGCGTTTGCATTATTGTGTTCTGCTATACGGAACAAAAATCGCTCTATTTGGCGATTTTCCACACTAACACGCGAATTTTGTTCCTGCATGCCGAATTTTCGTTTGACAGAAATCGGGTGCGCCGTAACGTCGAGTGGACAGAAGATCCACAAAGGACTCGGTCGGGAGGAACATCCAATGTGCGTGCTTTCACGCTCACGCGCCTTTTTCATCGGCGCGATGATCTTTGCTTTGCCTTTTTCTGCTCAGGCTCAGGAAACAATCAAGATCGGCTGGCTGTCTTCGCTGACCGGTCCGCTTTCGTCCGCCGCCATCGCGGAAAACCAGGGCGTGCAATTTGCCGTCGAGGAGATCAACAAGTCCGGCGGCATCCTGGGCAAGAAGATCGAGCTTCTGACCCGCGACACGGCGGGCGACCCGACCAAAGCGGTCAACCTCGCCCAGCAGCTGGTGTTCAGCGACAAGGTTCAGTTCGTTATCGGCCCCGTCAATTCGGGCGAGTCGCTCGCCACCATTCCCATCGTGGCGCGCGCGGGCATTCCTAACATCGTCATTGGTTCCATCGACGAGTTGATCGACCCGAAGAAGTATCCGCTGGCCTTCCGCGCGATCAACACGAATACACAATGGATCGAGGGCGGCAATATGTACGCCATCGACGTGTTGAGGAAGAAGAAGGTCGCCGTCATTGGCGACACGTCCGGCTACGGCACGTCGAGCGCCAAAACCGCCGCTGCCCTCCTGGAGAAACAGGGCATCAAGCCGGTTTATTCCGTCCTCGTCGATCCCAATAAGACCGACCTCACCGACGAAATGACCAAGGCCAAAGCGGCAGGGGCTGACGTAGTGATGCCCTGGACCGCCGCCACCGGCCTGATGGCGCGCATCCTCAACACCCGCGGCGACATGGGCTGGGACGTGCCCGTTGTTGGTCATCCCGCCATCATGGCGCTGCCCATCAAGGGCCTGCTGAACAAGCCGGCATACTGGAAGAATGCGTTTGCGGCCGGCTATACCAGCACCACCTTCGTGGACGGCAAGCTGCCGCCGCGCACCCAGGCCCTGATCGACAAGATCAAGCCCGAGTTCGGCGGCAAGATCGACTTTACCTTCTGGTGGGTGGCGCTCGGCTACGACACGGTCAAGATCATCGAGCATGCCGCCAAGACGGCCAATTCGCTCGAGCCCGCAAAGATCAAGACAGCCCTCGAAGGCACCAAGAACCTGCCCGGCGTCTACGCCACCTACTCCTGGTCGCCGGAGAACCATAACGGGTTCCCCGACAGCAACATCGTCGCCAATGTGGCCGACAGCTTCAAGGACGGCTGCTACGACGCCGCCCCGATGAAGTGATCAGACCATGCTGGCCGTGATCGTCTCCGGGCTTGCGATCGGCGCGCTCTACGCATCGGTCGCCCTCGCCTACAATGTGATGTTCTCCACCTCCAAGGTGCTGAGCGTCTCCACCGGGCAATTGTGCATGCTGGGCGGCGTCTTCGGCGCCTGGTTCATCACCGGCCTTGGCTGGCCGATCTGGCTCGCGCTGCTGGGCGTCATCGTCCTCGGCGCGGTGTTCGGGCTGCTCACCGAGGTCATCGCCGTGCGGCGCGTGCTCGCGCTCTCCGACGAGCATTTGTGGCTGCTCTCAACCCTGGCGCTCGCCACAATGGTGCAGCAGGCGGTGGGCCTGTGGTGGGGCACCGAGCCCCGCCCCTTCCCGCGCCTCTTCCCACAGGACTTCTCGGCCGGGGTCCTCGACCAGAAATATTGGCTCCCCATCGCTTTGGTGCTGATCCTGGTGGCGGCATTGGAGCTGTTCTACCGGCGCACCCTGTGGGGCAAGCTCTTCATCGCCACCTCGGAGGATGCCTTCGCTGCCCGCGCCCGTGGGATCGCCACGGACCGGGTGCGCGCCCTCTCCTATGCGCTGGCCGGCATCATTGGCGGCCTTGCGGGCTTTGCCGCCGGGCAGCTCACCTTCGCCTATTTCGCCCTCGGCCTGACCTTGACGCTAAACGGCTTCATCGCCCTTGCCGTGGGGGGCCTTGGCAGCAATCTGGGGGCCTTGTTCGGCGGCATTGCGCTGGGGCTGCTGGGTGCCTTCGCGACCTATTTCTTCGGTGGCGAATACCAGCAGACCATCGCAGTGGGCCTTCTGCTTCTGGTCCTGATCGTGCGTCCCGAGGGCCTCCTCGGCGCCAAGCGCGTGAGGCCGGTGTGATGCATGCCTCCCTTCGCCTCCCCGCGCTTGTGGGCGGCATCGCTGTGCTGGCGGCCCTGCCCTTTTGGACCTCGGACCTCTATCAGCTCCATCTGGCGGCGCTGATCGGCGCCTATTGGGTGCTGGTGTCCGGCCTCAATTTGGTGGTCGGCTATGCCGGCCAGCTCTCCATCGGCCATGTGGGCCTGTTGGCGGTCGGTGCCTATGCCTTCGCCATTCTCGCCGGCTCCCTGGGCTGGAACCCGGAACTGGCCATGCTGGCTTGCGGCGCCCTGGGCGGCTTTGCGGGCGCACTCCTGGGCCTGCCCTCGCTCCGCCTGCCCGGCTTCTATTTCGCCATGGCCACCATGGCCTTTGCGCTCATTGTCGCCGAGATGACGCTGGCGCACGGCGACCTCACCGGCGGCGGCACGGGCCTGTCCGTGCCCTTCTTCTCGGCGCCCTTCGACACGCCCTGGGGGCAATATTGGCTGGTGCTCATCGTCGGCATCCTTGTCAGCTGGCTCACCTGGAACGTGGCAAGCCGCATGTGGGGGCGTGCCCTCATCGCGGTGCGCGACAGCGAGGTGGCGGCGGCTTCGCTGGGCATCGGCATCTTCCGGCTGAAGCTCACCGTCTTCATCTTCTCCGGCGTCACCGCCGGGGTGGCAGGCGCCCTCTTCGCGTCGTTGCAGAGCTACATCACGCCAGACACCTTCGTCTTCGAAATGGGCCTTTTCTTCTTCGTCTGCATCATCATTGGCGGGCGCGGCAGCATCATCGGTCCCTTCGTGGGCGTGGTGATCCTCACCGCCTTGCCGGAACTGGTCGCGCCGCTGGCCAAGCTCGGCCACTTCTTCTACGGCCTGACCTTGCTTCTGGTGGTGCTGCTGGTGCCGGACGGCATTGGCCGCCTGCTGGAGCGCATCATCTCGTTCGGCCGACACAACGCGCAGGAGAGCTTCGCCATCGAGCCTGACCTGCCCCGCCTCTCCCGCGCCCTCGACGGGAAGGCAGGTGTGCCATGACCGGACTTCTCGCCCGCGATGTGGGCAAGCATTTCGGCGGCGTGGTGGCGCTCGACCATGTCTCGCTGGACCTGAAGGGCGGCGAGGTCCATGGCCTTATCGGCCCCAATGGATCGGGCAAGACCACGCTGCTCAACCTGCTGTGCGGCTACTATCGCCCCGATGCCGGCGACATCGTACTGGATGGGGCAAGCCTCGGCGGGCAGCCGGTGCAGAAGCGCCCGCGCCTTGGCATTGCCCGCACCTTCCAGAAGCCGCGTTTGCTCGGCTCCTTGACCGTCTTGGACAATGCCATGCTGGGCGGCTGGCGGGACGTGACCTCGGGCTTCATCGCCACCGCCCTGGCCTTGTCCCGCTCGGGCCGGGAGGAGCGGGAGATGCGTGCCCGCGCCACCGAACTCCTGCATGGCGTCGGGCTCGGGCGGGTGATCGAGCGCCGCGCCAACCTCCTGGAGCATGCCGAGCAGCGGTTCCTGGAGATTGCCCGCGCGCTCGTTTTGCGGCCGCGCTTCCTGCTCCTGGACGAGCCGGCGGGCGGCCTGACCGGGGCGGAGATCGACCATCTGCGCCGCATCCTCGCCGTGGTGCGCGACAGCGGCGTGGGGATCCTGCTGGTGGAACACCATACCGACTTCGTGTTCCGCATTTGCGACCGCGTCACCACGCTCGATCGCGGCCGCATCATCAAGCACGGCACGCCCGACGAAGTCCGCACCGATGCGGACGTGGTCCGCGTCTATCTGGGAGCCTGACCATGCTCGCCGCCAATCGTCCCGGCACGCCGCTTCTCGAGGTGGACAACCTCCATGTGGCCTATGGCAAGGCCGAGGTGGTGCACGGGGTCTCCTTCACCGTGCAGCGGGGGGAGTTCGTGGTGCTGCTGGGCCGCAACGGCGCTGGCAAGAGCACCATCCTGCACGCCATATCCGGGCTCATCCCCAAGCGCGCCGGCACGGTGACCTTCGCGGGCGTCAACGTCACCCGCGCCAGTGCGCGTGACATCGTACGGGCAGGGATGGTGCAGGTTCTGGAAGGGCACCGCGTCTTCACCTCGCTCTCGGTAGAGGACAATCTCCTCATCGGCGCCTATTCCGGCGCGATCACCGACCGCGCGGTGCTGGAACCCATCTACGAGACCTTCCCGGAGCTGGCGGAGCGGCGCCACCAGCAGGCCTCGCGGCTATCCGGCGGCCAGCAGCAGATCCTCGCCGTGGGCCAGGGCATGGCGGCCAAGCCGGCACTGCTGATCCTAGACGAACCCTCGGGCGGCCTCGCGCCCCTTGTGGTGGACCGCATCCTTGATGTGGCGAGCGCCCTTTGCCGCACCGGCATTGCCGTGCTGCTGGTGGAGCAATTGGTGGAAAAGGCCCTGCGCCACGCTTCCTTCGGCTATCTGCTTGAGACAGGACGCATCGGTGGCGCGGGCAGTGCCGCCGAACTGCAGGACAGCGCCCTCCTGCGCCGCGTCTATCTCGGCGGCGTCGAGGTCGACTGACATGCCCCTGAACACGGCCGAGGCCAAGCCCCTGTCGCCCGCCCGCGCCCCCCGCGCGGCGGGTGCGCAGAACGACAGCAATTCCATCCAGAAGGTGTGCGCGCTGCTGCGTGCGCTCGGCGCACATGCGCCCCAGCGCCTCACCGAGCTTGCCGCCTCCGCGGGGCTCAACAAGGTGACCGCGCTGCGCATCCTTGACACGCTGGTGCAGGAGAATTTCGTTCAGCGCACGCCGGACGGAAAAGGCTATGTACCCGGCCAGGAGGCCTTGGCCTTCTCCGCCTCGCAGAAGCGCTCGGACGACGTGCGCGAGCTGGCGCGGGCGAGCCTTGTGCGACTGGCGGAGCATTCGGGCGACACGGCGCTCCTGTCCATCCGCAGTGGCGTCGAATCCGTCTGCGTGGAGCGGCAGGAGGGCTCGTTTCCCATCCGTGCCAATTACTTGAACATTGGCAGCCGGCGCCCCCTTGGCGTCGGCGCCGGCAGCATGGCGCTTCTCGCCTACCTGCCGGACCGGGAGGCCGAAGCGGTGCTCGACGTCCTGGCACCAAGGCTCCTGCCCTATCCGCAGGTCTCCATCGAGCGCCTGAAGGACGAGGCCGCCACCGCCCGCCGACGCGGCTATGTGATGCTGCTCGACTTCGTCATCGACAAGATGGGCGCCATCGGCGTGCCGGTCTTCGATGCCCATGGCCGGCCCATCGCGGCCCTCTCCATTGCTGGCCTCACCGAGCGCATCCGCGACCGCGAGGAGGCGCTCGCCCAGGCCCTCCAGCGGGAAGCGGACCTGATGAAACGGGAATTGATGTCTGGCATGGCGACGCCGCCTGTCGCCGGAAAACGCAGGAAATCCACCTCATGAGCTTTATCACCGGCGCCGGCCACACCGCCTACGGCCGGCGCGAGGGCTGCGACACGCTCGCGCTGATGAGCGAGGCCGCGCAGACCGCCCTCGACGATGCCGGACTGGTGCGCGCCGACATTGACGGCCTCATCACCGGCTATTCCACCACCTTGCCTCACCTCATGCTGTCCACCGTCTTTGCCGAGCATTTCGGCCTGACGCCGGACTATGCCCATGCCATTCAATTGGGCGGTGCCACCGGCTTTGCCATGGTGATGCTGGCTCACCGGCTGGTGCAATCGGGCGCGGCGCGCAACATCCTGGTGGTGGCGGGCGAAAACCGGCTCACCGGCCAGACCCGGGATGCAGCCGTGCAGACCCTCGCCCAGGTGGGTCACCCGATCTACGAAGTGCCGCTGGGGCCGACCATTCCCGCCTATTACGGCCTCGTCGCCTCCCGATACATGCACGAATTCGGCCTGAGGGAAGAGGATCTGGCGGAACTCTCCGTTCTCATGCGCCGCAACGCGGTTCGCCATCCCGGCGCACAGTTGCGCACGCCCGTCACGGTGGCCGATGTGATGGCCTCCAAGCCCATCGCCACGCCACTGAAGTTCCTGGATTGCTGCCCCGTCTCCGACGGCGGAGCCGCGCTTATCGTGAGCCGGGAGCCTCTCGGCGGCCCGGCGGTGCGGGTGATCGGTGCCGCCCAAGCCCACACCCACCAGCATATCACCGCCGCTCCGAGCCTGACCCATTTCGGCGCCAAGGCGAGCACCGCCAAGGCCTTGGCGGAGGCCGATATTTCGCTCTCCGACATCGGCTATGCGGCGATCTATGACAGCTTCACCATCACGCTTGCCATCCTCCTGGAGGAGATCGGCCTTGCCCCGCGCGGGCAGTCCGGGCGGCTCGCCCGCGACGGACATTTCGACAGCGACGGGGCCCTGCCCCTCAACACCCATGGCGGGCTCCTGAGCTACGGCCATTGCGGCGTGGGCGGGGCCATGGCGCACCTGGTGGAGGCTCGCCTGCAGATGCTGAGCCGCGCCGGCGACCGCCAGATCACCAGGGACGCCGCCCTGGCGCTGCTTCATGGCGATGGCGGCGTGCTGTCCTCCCACGTCTCGCTGGTCCTGGAGCGCGCAACATGAGCGATGAAACCTCGTTTTCCGGCGACTGGACCAAAGGCCAGCCTGCCCTTGCCTTCCAAGCCTGTCGGCCCTGCGGGCATCGCTGGCTGTTCGCCCGCAGCTTCTGCCCAAACTGCGGTTCCAAAGACGTGGAAACCCGCGCCGCCAGCGGGCGTGGGACGGTGCATGCGGCGACCCTGGTCGTCCGCGCACCGTCCGAGGACCTGCGCGCCCAGGCGCCCTATTGCATCGTCCTCGTCGATGCCGAGGAGGGCTTCCGCCTGATGGCCCATGCGGCCCCTGGCGTCGCCATTGGCGATGCGGTTGCCGCCAGCTTCCGGCCTTTCGGCGCCGGGCTTGTTCCCTATTTTGAACGCGTGGAGTAACCCGATGCGCAGCGGCCTGGATGTCGCCCTCAATCCCCGATCCATCGCCGTGATTGGCGCCTCGGAGAACCCAAACAAGATTGGCGGGCGCCCGCTGCTCTATCTGTCGCGCTTCGGATACCGGGGGAAGGTCTATCCCATCAATCCGAAACGCGCGGAAGTCCAAGGGCTTACCACCTCCCCCTCGCTGCTTGACCTGCCCGAGGCACCGGAGATGGCCATCATCGCGGTACCCGGCGCGGCGGCGGTGGAGGCGCTCGATGCCTGCGGCAAGAGCGGGGTGAAGCTCGCCTTGATGATGAGCTCCGGCTTCGGCGAGACCGAGGGTGAGGATGGCGCGGCGCGCCAGAAGGACATGGTGGCGCGGGCGCGGGCGCAGGGCATGCGGGTGGTGGGGCCAAATTCGCAAGGGCTGGCCAATTTCGGCACCGGCGCCATCGCCTCCTTTTCCACCATGTTCATCGAGGCGGAGCCCAAGGACGGGCCGGTGGGCATCGTCAGCCAAAGCGGCGCCATGAGCGTGGTGCCCTATGGCCTGCTGAGGGGGCGCGGCATCGGCGTGCGCCATGCCCATGCGACCGGAAACGATTGTGACGTAACGGTTTGCGAGCTTGCCATGGCGGTGGCGGAGGACCCTGGCGTCCAGCTGCTGCTCCTCTATCTGGAGAGCATTCCCGACCCCGAGCACCTCGCCGAGGCCGCCCGCATCGCCCGCCGAAGGGGCGTGCCGGTGATCGCGCTGAAGTCCGGGCGCACGGCGGCGGGACAGGCGGCGGCGCGCTCGCACACCGGCGCTTTGGCCAATGAAGACACTGTGGTGGACGCGTTCCTGGAGGAGCACGGCATCTGGCGGGCCAAGGATACCAGTGACTTAGTGATGGCGGCCGAGGTCTATCTGAAGGGCTGGAAGCCGGAGGGGCGGCGGCTGGTGGCCATTTCCAATTCCGGGGCGACCTGCGTCCTGGCGGCGGATGCGGCGACCGCCCGGGGGCTGAGCCTGGAGCCGTTGGCACCGGAGACGCGGGAGGGGCTGGGCGCCATCCTGCCGAGCTTTGCGGCGACCCGGAACCCGGTGGACATCACCGCCGCCCTGCTCACCAACAGCCGCCTCTTCAGCGAAATTTTGCCTGTGATTGCAAAGGATAAGGCGGCGGACGCGTTCTTTGTCGGGGTGCCCGTGGCGGGCGCCGGCTATGATGTGGATGCCTTTGCCCGGGATACGGCGGCCTTTGCGGAGGCGACCGGAAAGCCGGTGGTGGTGGCGGCGCCCCAACCCTCGGTGGCGGCCCGCTTCAAGGCCCATGGCGCCCCGGTCTTCACCGGAGAAGCCGAGGCGATCCAAGCCCTTAGCCAGTTGATCGGGCATCACGAGCTGATGGACCGGGCCGAGCGGCGGCAGGCGGGGCCGGTGGCGAACGTGCCGGCCCGCGCGGGCGAGACGATCCTGCTCAACGAGGCGGAAAGCCTTGATTTCCTTCGCACTTCCGGCATTCCCGTGGTGCCGCACCGGCTCTGCCGGACGCCCAAGGAGGCTCTGGCGGCGCTCGCCGAGCTGAAGGGTCCGGTGGCGGTAAAGGGCTGCTCGCGGGATGTGGCGCACAAGTCGGAGCTGGGGCTCGTGCATCTCGGCCTGACCACCCCGGACGAGGTCGAAAATGCCTTCGCCGCCTGCCGCCAAGCCCTTGAAAACGCGAACGCTTCCTTCGATGGGGTGATCGTCTCCCGCATGGTCCGGGGGCGCCGGGAGATGCTCCTCGGGGCGCATCGGGATACCGTCTTTGGGCCGGTCGTGGTGGTGGGAGAGGGGGGGAAATATGTGGAGGCGCTGCCCGATGTCGCCCTCCTGCTGCCGCCCTTCGACCAGAGGGATGTGCGCGAGGCGCTCGCCAGGCTCCGCATCGCCCCGGTGCTCGCCGGCACGCGAGGAGAAAGCCCTGTAAATCTCGATACTTACTGCGACGCCGCGGTGGCCGTGGGCGCGCTCATGCGGGCGGATGACCGCATCGTTTCGCTGGACATCAACCCCTTCATGGTGGGCGAAGGGGCCGATATGGCCCTCGATGCCGTGGTGTTCGCGGTGGCCAGAACGGGCCTGTGATCTCGGCTTAGCCCCAACAGAACAAGACCAATTCCCGGAGGAAAAACCCATGATCAACCGTCGCACGTTTTTGCTCGCCGCCGGCGCCGCCGGCGCCCTCCCCGTCCTGCCCGAAATCGCCCGCGCGGACACCTGGCCGAGCCGCCCGGTGAAGGTCATCGTGCCCTATCCGCCGGGGGGCTCCACCGACATCACGGCCCGCCTCGTCATGGAGAAGGTGGCCCCCCTCATCGGCCAGCCGGTGGTCATCGACAACCGGGCGGGGGCGGGCGGGAATCTGGGCATGGACGCGGCGGCCCGCTCCGCGCCCGATGGCTATACCTTCGCGGTGGCCACCACCGCCCATGCCATCAACATGACCCTGTTCACCAACCTGACCTACCACATCCTCGACAATTTCACGCCGGTGGCCCTCCTCACCGAGAACCCGCTGATGCTGGTGGTGCCCACGTCCTCGCCCTTCAAGACGGTGAAGGACCTGATCGCGGCGGCGAAGGCCGAGCCGGGCAAGATCAATTTCGCCACCTCCGGGGTGGGCCAGTCCACGCACCTGGCAGCCGAGCTGTTCGCCACCATGGCCGGCATCAAGATGACCCATGTGCCCTATAAGGGCAGCGCGCCGGCCATCGCCGATGTCATTGCCGGCCATGTGCAATTGATCTTCGACACCACCCAGTCCGCCCTTCCCTATGTGAAGGAGGGCCGGCTGCGGGCGCTGGGGGTCACCTCCACCGAACGCATCCCGCTCGCCCCCGATGTGCCCACCATCGCGGAGGCCGGCCTGCCCGGCTATGAGGCCACCGCCTGGAACGGCCTCGTCGCCCCCAAGGGCACGCCGGCCGAGATCGTCACCCGCATGAATGCCGAGGTGGAAAAGGTGCTGGCCCTGCCGGAGGTGAAGACCCGCTTCGCGGACCTCGGCGCCGTCTGCCCCCCCTCGACGCCCGAGAGCTTCCGCGCCTATGTGGCGGCGCAGATCACCAAATGGGGCGCGGTGGTGAAGGCTTCGGGGGCGAAGGTGGATTGAGGGGGGGAGGGCGGGGGCGGGAGGGGCCAAAGTCCCACCGCCTATCAGTGCTAACGGATACAACGCTTGCTACGAAGCTGGCCCATCTTCGCCCGGATCTTCACGGCCAACCAAAGCTTCGTACATGGAGTCTGTAAATGGACGCATAAACTCATAAATCAGACTGTACTGATCCGCTTTCAGGAGGTGATAAGCCTCATCGAATTTGATTACCTTATCGAAATTGCACGTCGTCGGCGCTTCCACAGCGAGTATAACTTGCATATTTTCCGGCAAGTTTTTAGAAATATACTCTATCATTACCGGTAAATTCTCCGCATCCTGCCCTTGCTGCTGCGGCGAGTCTATGACCACAGGCATGGAAAACGAACCGTACTCACTCAATGAAGTGTGCCAGAGAGCCGCGTAGTACGCCAATATCGACCTCGGTCCGCCGCTCCCGGAAAGCTTTGGGCGACTGGTCAGCTTCATTCCCTTGGTCTCAACGGGTGGCATATTGAGCGATTGTAACGCAGCCGCATAAGACGTTCGAAATATAGACAGGATATCTCTGGACCTTTTTGTGCTGGTGAGATCCCCAAGCCGTGCGGTTAAGCTATCGATCGCGATAACTAAGGGATCGATCTTCGCTTCGAGCTCAACCAGCTCGGCGTCGAAGGCCGCAAACGCAGATTCGGCCCCCATGGCTCGGACAACATCGTCCAACCGTAGATCGCCGCGTCGCGTCTCGAGTATGGCCGAAATCCGACTGTATCTGTCGTCTAGCGCCCTAAGACGAACCTTTGATTTCTGCAGAACATCATTTGCTTTTCGAGAATCATCTTTCAATTGGACCACAAGATTTCTAAGAATGCGAGCATCCTCAGCATAGCGCAGGATGTCCATGAAGGTCTTGTCGTGCTCCGCATGACAGACAGGGCAAACCAGCACTTCATGCGGCTCCGTTTGCAGGAACGCGGCATCACTGTCGTAGTGGGCCAAAGCCTGCTCCGCCATTTTGACTTGTAGGTTGAGACTTTCGGCGGTTTCCTTCTCCCGTACGAGCGTGTTCCTGAGTTGCTCCTGCTCAACGTTCAGCGCCGTGATCTCTTCCGTCAACCGCGCAATGTCCTGGTCGAACACGTCCGGTATCGTCTTCGGGCCATTGAGTTGAACGGTATTACCGAACCGGTCTTTGATGTTTTTGATGACTTTCTCTTCGCCTCTAAGCTCGGCGAGTTCCTTCTGACGGACCAGTTTCTGCGAATTGAGCTCATAATAAATCGGCGGCTTAACACCCGTGAAATACTCAATAACAGAGTCGACCGGATTTCTATACTGTTTCAGATTGGCAAATGTTGACCAATTAGCCAACCAACTTCCATCCTGATTGACGTAAAAAGGGAGGAAGAATGTTCTCGCATCCCCTGTCACTGACTTTAGTTGCTGGTCCGTAAGAACCAAGTTGAACCCTACGAGATCAGAAAATCTGCGACCCCAGTCGGTCGCATTCGCGGAAGCGAAATCCAAATTTCCGCCAGCGTCAAAAAGTCCCCGATGATTGTGTTGCTGGACCACATAATGAGTCACGCCATCAACGGAAAACTCGACCAGAACCGTCGCGTCCTTGCTCCATCGATCAAGTTCGCCGGTGGGAAAGGCACCGAGGGCAGTGAAGAGGGACTTAATCAGGCTCGATTTGCCGGTGTGGTTCATCCCCACCAACAATGTCTTTTTCGGGCTGAAGCTCTCCGACCTTGCCCGCTGCTCGCTTTCTGAGAGCAGCCATATGCTTTTGAATCTGAAGTTTTTCATATGACTTTGTCCGTAGGCTCCTGACGAGGCGCGCTAGCTCAGGTCCACGCATTGCTCGATCGCTTTCAGCAAAAAATGGGCTTGAAGTTCGGCCTTCTTGGCCGACGGGAATTTCGCACGGAGATGAGCCACCCCGCTGTCGAAAACAGGCATGAGATTCGTGCCAATATTGTTGACCCCTAACCACGCATCGCAGCATATTGAAATCTCGACGTCGTCAGGCAGTGGGGCACCGAACAGCTTACGGCTGAATATCGCAGTGGCCGCTACGCGTATCTGTGAAACTTCCCAGAATACAAGCCCTTCCTTGGCGAGTTGCTCCAGCCATTGTTTAAGATGGAATTCTATGTCGGGGATCTGCTGGAGGTTGCCCAGCGCGGCGTTGAGCTGTCCCAAGCTATAGCCGTGCCGCGACCTCATTTCATCTATTGTCGTGGCCTTCGCCGTTTTCGCTCCAAGCGGGCCAAGCTTGGCTAGTAAACTTTCAACGAAAGACCGAGCCTGTCCAGCATGCAAGGGGCTCACCTTGTCAAGATACTTGTGCACAATGCCTATTGTGTAAGTTTGCGCGTCGTCCACAGGTATGTCGACTTTTTCGAGCATAACCTTAGATAATTCAAGCTTGGCGCTACTTGGCTTAAGCACGGTGTCGAGCGCGGCCCGAAGCAGATCGGTGAAGTGTGAGGGCAGTTCGGAGAGCGCGACCGGGAGGGATGTTGCGACGTTGCCGCCTGAAGCGAGCACAAGATTACATCCCGCGTTGGAAATAAAACTTCCCGAACTTTCCAATGTTTTGAAACTGGCAAGCGAGGCAAAGAGCTTTCCAAGTGGGCTGTCGGCGACCCCATCGAGAGGCTTCGCCTTCTTGACCTTGCTCTTCGCCTTCTTTGAAGGAGCGTCGGGGGAATGCAGGTTCGTGAGCGAAGCCCACGTCCATTCCAAGCGATCTTTTTTCTTGACTTGAAATATTTCTATTCTGGTCGGGACGGTAGAAGAGTTCAATATGGCAACGTCTTGGACTGCCTCAAATAAAAAAAGGAAGTCGATATTGCCATTCTCCTTCAAGGAGAACATTTTCACGATCGCCCAGTTCTTCTGAAATTCAATTCCTTTCTGATTGTGAGCGCCGCCACTTTCTGAGGTGTCGGGATCAGCTAAGGCCAAAACCACTTCATCGAGTGCAGTGCTCAACTAAAACGCCCCTCTGCGCATTCAACACAACCTATGCCCACACTCTGCGGTGGGTCAAGAAGCTCCTTGCCGAGTGCTGGAAGTGGGATGTCAACGTTAATGACCAGACCACCAGGGCGGCGCAGGTCACCCCCGCCGCCCCCTTTCCCCTCACCCCGCCACGATCCCCGGCGGCTGCCAGGTGCCCTTACCCAGGGGCAGGATGGAGGGTGGGGTCTCCTTCGGCCAATAGAGGCGCATGGCGATGTACATGGGGCCGGCGGGGGCCGGCAGCCAGTTGGCTTCCTTGTCCGGGCCGGGGGAGGTGGCCTGGATATAGAGGGTCAGCGAGCCGTCGCCATTGCGCTTCAGGTTCGGCAGCATGGGCGAATTGATGAGATAGCGGTCGATGGGGTTCTTGATGAGCAGCTGCGTCTTGCCGTCATACATGGTGATCGACCAGAAGGCGTTCACCGGCGGCAGGGCATCGGCGGGGAAGGTGATGGTGTAATTCTTCTTGGCGCCATCCAGCGTCTCGCCCTTGGCATCCACGCGGGTGACGGGATAGGCCGCCTCCACCGCGTCATTGCCATAGATGCCAAGCTGGGCGGCCGCCGCGCGCATCAGCCAGTCGCCGTTGAAGAAGGCGGCATCGCCGAAAGTGGAGGACAGGCGCCAGCCATTCACGTCGGTGCCGATGGAGGCGGCCTTCTCATCCACCTTGCGCTTGCCCTCGGCAAGGCCCAGCAGCACCTCGGCCTTGTCCTCCAGCGACAGGGTTTTGAAATTGAAGGTCTTGCCTGGCCCCACCCCGATGCGGGCCAGCGCCGCGCGGATCTCCGCCTCCTCCGGCCGGGCGGGGGCGAAGGTGAGCGCGAAGTCGAGATAGTCCAAAAAGTCCGTCTTCGCCTTTTCCTTGGAGAAAGCGGGGAAGGTGACCTCAGCGGGCGCGGCGGGCGCGGGCTTGCCCAGGAAGGCGGAGAGCGGCTGGACCTGATAGCCCGCCTGCACCGCCTTCACATTGTCCATGTCGGAGGGGGAAAAGAGCTGGGTGCGGAAGATGGCCAGCGAGAATTGGGTGGTGGAGCGGAACACGCCATTGATGCCGGCGGGCGTCTCGCCCTGCCAGTCCGGCCCCACGGCGAGATACTTCCCCGCCTTGCTGCCGGTGGCGCGGCTGCCAATATAGCCGTAATTGTAGGTGTTGCCGTCGCAGAATTGGACCGAATAATAGCGCTTGGGGTCCACGTCCGGCACGGAAATGACCAGGGGCTCGGCCCGCAGATCCAGCCACAGCAAAGAATAGGGCGTGTCGGAATTGGGCGTGACGATGGTGGTGTCCTGCCAGGTGAAGACCCGCGCCTCGTTATAGATGGCGTTGAACGGCGCCTTCCATTGCCCGCTGTTGCGGTCGATGATGTATTCGTACATCACGCCGTAATTCATCACGATGGGCAGGCCGAACACATAGGCCGCCTCGGCAATGTCCTTGGCCTTCAGGAAGCCCGGCCGCCCCGCCGCCGTCTGGACCTGCGCCGGGGAGGCGCCAAGAAGGCCCGCCGCCGCGAAGGGCGCCGTGAGCGCGCCAAGGGCCGAGGCCCGCAACAGGTTGCGCCGATCGATGAGCATGTCCACACCTCCCTTTGGTCTCGTCGCCCCGCTCCGCCGCCCGCGTGGCGGATCTGAGGCACAGCTTAGCCGGGCACGCCAAGACTGGATTTGACGAACGGCAAAGGCGCCCTTTCACCTCAGCTTGCGCGCCAGGAAGTCGATCACCGCCTTCACCCGCGGCGCGCGGGCGCGGCCGCGCAGATAGAGCAGATAGAAGCGGTCATCGTCCGTGCGCTCCTGGAAATCGGTGAGCAGCGGCACCAGGCGCCCGGCGGCCAGATCGTGCGCGATGTGGAAATGGGCGAGGCGCACAATGCCGAGCCCCACCAGCGCGAAGGTGCGCAGCAATTCCCCCTGGTCGGCGCCCATATGGCTGGGAATGTCGATGGTCTTCAGCCCCTCCTCCTCCTCGTGGAAGGTCCAGGAATTCCATTGGGTGCGGATGGTGAAGTTGAGGCAGCGGTGGGAGAGGAGGTCGTCCGGCCGCGCCGGCCTGCCATGGCGGGCGAGATAAGAGGGGGCGGCGGCGATGGTCCAGGGCCGGCGCATGAGGGGGCGGCCGATGAGGGAGAGTTCGGTCGGCCGGCCGGAATGGATGGCCACGTCGATGCCCTGGCGGGCGAAGTTCGCCCGCTCCGTGCCCAGCACGAATTCCAGCCGCAGGCCGGGATGGCGGTCGAAGATCTCCGGCAGATGGGGGGCGATGAGATATTTGGCCGTGGTCAGCGCGGTATGGATGCGCACCAGGCCCGAGACTTCCCCGCTGCCGGCGCTGACCGCATCCTCGGCCGCCGCCATGGCCTCCACCACCCGCTCCCCGGCGGCGCGGAAGGTATCGCCCTCCTCGGTCAGGCGCAGCGTACCCGCCACGCGCTCGAACAGCGCCACCTTCAGGCGTGCCTCCAGCCGGCCGATGAGCTTTGAGACCGCAGACGGGGAGAGCCCGAGCTTGCGCCCGGCGGCGGAAAAGGAGCCCTCCGCCACCACCGCCAGGAAGACGGTCATCTCGCCATATTTGTCCACGATGCCTCCCCTTCATGCTGCACCGCCCTGTGAACCACAGTCACAGCCCCTTTGCCGCGCGAGGCATTGCGCCATTTCACCCCGGATGAAGAATGTCCGCAACGAGAATGACGATGGGAGGACAGCCATGACCAAAACCGTGCGGATCGGCTCCGGCTCGGCCTGGTGGGGCGATCGGGTGGAGCCGGCGCGGCTCAATGCAGAGCGGGGCGACCTCGATTATCTGTGCTTCGAGACCATGGCCGAGGCCACCATTTCCGCCGCCCAGGTGCGCGCCCGCCGCGACCCCAGCTTTCCCGGCTATGACACCTATCTCGACGACCGCATGCGCGCCGTTCTGCCGGCGGCGCTGAAGCGCGGCACCAAGATCATTTCCAACCAGGGCTGGATCAATCCGGACGGTGCCGCCCAGCGGGTGGTGGAGCTGTTGCGGGAGCTGGGCGCCACGGGCGTGAAGGTGGCCTCCGTCAACGGCTCGCTCATCACCGAGCGGGTGATCGAACTGACCGACACCATCCTGGAAAACGGCGCCCCCACCGCCACGCTCGGCAACACGTTGATCTCGGCGGAAGCCTATCAGGGCGCCGAGCCCATCGTGGAGGCGCTCCGGCGGGGGGCGCAGATCGTCCTCACCGGGCGGGTGGCGGACCCTTCCTTGTTCCTCGCCCCCATGATGCATGAATTCGGCTGGGCGGCGGATGATTATGAGCATCTGGGCGCCGGCAACGGCATCGGCCATCTGATGGAATGCGGGGCGCAGGTGACGGGCGGCTATTTCACCGATCCCGGCTTCAAGGATGTGCCCGAGCCGTGGAATTTCGGTTTCCCCATCGCCGAGGTGGAGGCGGACGGTTCCGTCGTCATCACCAAGACGCCGGGCACGGGCGGCACGGTCTCGCTCGCCACCGTCAAGGAGCAGATGCTCTACGAGGTGCATGACCCCGCCAATTACATCACGCCCGACGTGGTGGTGGACTTCACCCAGGCGAAGCTCGAACAGGTGGGGCCCGACCGGGTGCGCGTCACCGGCCTCACCGGCAAGCCCCGCACGCCCACCCTGAAAGTCTCCATGGGCTGCACCGAGGGCTTTATCGGCGAGGACATGTTCTTCTATGCCGGCCCCGGCGCGCTGCGCCGCGCGCAATTGGCCAAGACCATCCTCACCGAGCGCTTCAAGATCGTGGATCTGAAAGCCGAGGACATGCGCATCGACTTCCTGGGGCTCAATGCGGTGCATGGTGCCGCCACCCCGGCCGATGCCCCCGAGCCCTATGAGATCGCGGTGCGCGTGGCCGCCCGCACCCGCACCCGCGAGGAGGCCGCCAAGGTCGGCCGCGAGGTGGACGGCATGGCGGTGTCGGGCATCGCCCATACGGGCAAGCGCGTGCCCCATCAGGATCGCACCCGCGAGGTGATCGGCGTGTGGTCCACCCTCGTGCCGCGCACTGCGGTGACGCCGTCCGTGTCCTATTTCGTCAGCTGAGGAGAGGCACCCATGCCGCGCGTGAAGCTCCAGCACCTCGCCCATGCCCGCTCCGGCGACAAGGGCAACACCTCCAACATCTCCGTCTTCGCCTATGAGCCGGATTTCTATCCCCTGCTGAAGGACCAGCTCACGGCGGAGGCCTTCAAGGCCTTCTATGGCGCGGCCATCACCGGCGAGGTGCTGCGCTATGAGGTTGATAATATCGACGCCCTGAACTTCGTCGCCCACGGGGCGCTGGGCGGCGGGGTGTCCCGCAGTCTGGCGCTGGACAATTACGGCAAGGCGCTCTCCGCCGCCGTTCTGGGCTTCGAGATCGAGGTGCCCGACGCCCTCATGCCCCGCCTGAAGGGCCTCAACGCCGCCTGAGCCGGCCGCGCCACCCCAGCGACCGGGCCGACAAGAGCCCGGCGCTTTCGTTCATAAACAATCGGGAAGAAACCTCATGGATCGCACCCACATGCCCCGCCGCGCCGTCCTGCGCACGGCACTGGCCGCCGGCCTCGCGCTCACCGCCTCCGCCGCCTTGCCGGCCGCCGCCGAGACCTATCCCTCCAAGCCCGTGAAGCTGGTGGTGCCCTATCCGGCGGGCGGCACCACGGACATCATCGCCCGCATCATCGCCCAGCAATTGGCCGAGACCTTCAAGCAGCCCTTCGTGGTGGACAACCGCCCCGGCGCGGGCGGGGCCATCGGCACCTCGGCCGTTGGGCGCTCGGCGCCGGACGGCTACACGCTGCTCATGGGCACCGCCAACACCCATGGCATCAATTCGGCGGTCAAATCCGACCTGAGCTATGATGCGGTGAAGGATTTCGCCCCCATCACCGTGGTGGCGAGCACGCCCAATGTGATCATCGTCAACCCGGATTTCCCGGCGAAAACGGTGGCCGAGCTGATCGCGCTGGCCAAGGCCGATCCGGGCAAGATCAATTACGGCTCCACCAGCGCCGGCGGCTCGCCGCATATGAGCGCGGAGCTGCTCCAGATGATGGCGGACATCAAGATGACCCATGTGCCCTATAAGGGCGCGGCGCCCATGCTCACGGATGTGATCGGCGGCCATATTCCGGTGGGCTTCGACAATCTGCCTTCCTCGGTGGCGGCCATCCAGTCCGGCAAGGTGCGGGCATTGGCGGTGACCACCGCCCAGCGCTGGCCTGGCACGCCGGACATCCCCACGGTGGCCGAGACGGTGCCGGGCTATGAGGTCTCCGGCTGGTTCGGCCTGCTCGCCCCCGCCGACACCCCGCCGGCCATGGTGGATGCCCTCCAGAAGGCGGTGGCGGCAGCCGTGGCCAAGCCCGAGGTGAAGAAGCAATTGCTGGACGTGGGCGCGCAGCCCGTCGCCAACACGCCCGCCGCCTTCGCCACCCAGATTTCCGACGACGTGGCGCGCTGGAAGAAGGTGGCGGCGACCACCGGCGTGAAGCTCGACTGAAGGCGTCGCCCTCGCGACAGCCGGCGCGGTGCAAGGCAGCGCGCCGGCTTTTTCATGCGGTCTCAGCCGGGGCGGAACTTGGTTTCCGGCTTCAGCCCCTCTTTCTGCTGGGCGAGGCTGATGCGGCCATTTTCCAGGTAATCGCCCGCCACCGCGCGCGCGGCGGCCGCGTCCCAATAAGGCAGCCAGTCACCGAGCGTATAGCCGTGCCATGGCGGCTGGGGGCGCAGCGGCGGCAGGCCCAGTTCCTCCCAGATGCCCCGCGCCCGCTCCATGAATTCCTTCTTCGGCAAGGCGAGCGGCGGCATGGGGGATTTCATGGTGGCATCGATCAGGAGAGTGGAATCCTCCTCCCCATGGGTCTCGCGCTTGGGGCCGTGGCCCTGGCCGCGATGGGCCAGCGTCTGTACGTCCTCCACGGGATTGGCCCGGTAGGCCATGGCCCACAGGAGGGCATCGGCATTGTCCGCCTCGATGTCGTCATTGACGGCGATGCAGATCTTGCCGCAATCGCCCTTGAAGAAGGCCGCGCCATAGAGCGCCCGCCACACTTCCGTGCGCGGCGCGTCCCGCTCCAGCGTGATGATGGTCACGCGCAACAGGCCAGTGAGCGGCTCGTGCAGCGCCACCTTCTTGACCGAGCGGATGGAGAGCGTGTCCCGCAGGTGGGAGAGGAACAGGGGCTCATAGGCGACGCGCTTGATGACCGAGGATTCGGATGGCGCCACCTGGCTGATATAAGAGGGGATGACCGCCGCCTGGCGATGGGTGATGGCGGTGATGCGCATGGGCATGTTGTATTCCTCAAGCGCCACATGCCCGTGGGATTCCCCGAACGGCGCCTCCGGCTCCACGCGGGTGGTGTCGATATAGCCCTCGATCACCACCTCCGCCTCGGCGGGCACCAGGAGCGGCACGGTGCGGGCGCGCACCACGCGGATGGGCGCGCCGGCAAGGCCGCCGGCCACCGTGAATTCATCGACGCCGATGGGCAGCTTCTGGGGCCCCATGAAGGCGACATAAGGCGGGCAGCCCAGCACCACGGCGCAGGGCATCTCCCTGTCGCCCCGCTTCTGATGGGCCAGATAATGCTGGTAGCCGCCCGCGCCCCCCACGCGCGTCGCCATGCGCACCACCATGCGGTCCGGCGCCTTCAGCGCGCAGCGATAGGTGCCCATGTTCTGGATGCCGGTGAGCGGATCCTTGGTGATGACATTGGTGGCCGAGAGGGTGGGGGCGGAATCGAAGCCGGGCGTCGAGACCGGGATGGGCAGCCGATCGAGGCCATTGCCCTCCCCCCGCACCGCCTCGCCCTCATGGATCACCTCGTGGCAGGGGGCATTCTCCACCTCCACCGGGGGAATGGGATGGGCGATGGCGTGGTCCCATTTGGCCTGGATCTCCTCCACCGCGCAGCCCATGCCCACCGAATAGACGGCGCGGTTGGCCGCCATGGCGCCCACCACCACCGGAATGTCGTAGCGGCGCCCCTTGCCGTCGACGATGTTGGTGAAGAGGAAGGCCTTGCGGTCCTTCTCGTCCATGCCGCCGACGAACTGCCAGCGCACCAGCGGATGCATCTCGCTGTCCTTGTCGATGGGGCGGTCGACGGTGACGAGCAGCCCTTTCTCGCTGAGGGCGTCGAGATGGTCGTGCAGGTCGTTATAGGGGCGATCGGGGGCGGGCATGGACGTCTCCTGGAGGCGCGTCGGCAAGGACGCACAGGACCGGGCCCGCGCACCGGGGCGCGCGGGGAGGTGGCACACGGATGGGGGGCGGCGGGCGCTGCTCGATCAGGCGCCGTCAGGCGCCCGACAGGCCCCCGAGCTTGGGATCGAGCAGGAACTTCTCCACCGGCGGGGCACTCTTGAAGACCTGGCCGTCCTCGGCCATGTCGTCCAGCACGGATTTCGCGCCCGCAAGGTTGATCCGGCCGGAGCGGGAATAGATCTTCGCCTTGGTGAAGTAGTCGTCATAGACGGGCTCCAGCACCGCCGCGTCGCGCTTCGTATAGGCGGACAGGATGCCGATCGCCTCGGCCTTGTTGGCGGGGTTCCAGAGCCAGGCATAGGCCTTTTCCTGGGCGCGGGCGGCGCGCGCGCCGGCTCCATCGGCAGCGGCCCAGCTCTTCTTGCAGATGTAGAAGATGGTGGGATAGTCGCGCAGGTCCTCGAAGGCCGCGAGCGGGGTCAGGCCCTGCTTCACGGCGAATTCCGCGCTCGGCTGGAACAGCACGGCGGCGCCAATGCCGCCCTTTTCCAGCGCCGCCACCTTGGCGGGCGAGGTGCCGGCGATGACGAAGGAATAGTCGCCCGTCCGCAGCCCCTTCTGCGCCAGCAGGCGCGAGGTGAGCCAGCTCTCCGAATTGCGCAGGCCCGACAGGCCGATCTGCCGGCCCTTGATCTGGTCGAGGCTGGTGACGCCCCGCGCGCCCACCAGCACCCAGTCGCACTTGTTCATGGGCGCGCTCTGGGCGGCGAGCTCGCTGGCGCCCTGCTCCACCGCCGCAAAGAAGGTCTCCGGCTGGGAGGTGGCGAGGTGATATTCGCCCGAGAGCGCCATCTGCACCGAGGAGGCGGAGCCCTGCATGGCCATGAGGCTGGGCGCGAAGCCCTCCTCCTTGTACATGCCCTTGTCGACCGCCACGAACTGCACCCAGTGGATGGCATTGCCCAGCACCAGGGAGACATTGAGCGGCTGGGCCGCCCGCACCAGGGCCGGACGGGCCACCGCGGCCGCGGCCGTGGCCGCCAGGAAGGATCGACGGGTCAGACGCACCATGGCAGGTTCCTCCGGATGGTTCTTGTGGGGCTATTCGGCCAGCACCGCCTGGATCTTGGCGCGCACCGCTTCCTTGGTGGCGGTGTCGGCGTCGGGCGGAAGCTTGGTGTCGTAGGCGATCTTGGCGGGGCGCCGGAGCACCACGATGCGGTCGCCGATCTGCAGCGCCTCATTGATGGAATGGGTGATGAAGACCGCCGTCTTGCCATTCTCCCGCACGAGGCGCGCGAATTCCTGGCGCAGGCGGTTGCCGGTCATCTCGTCGAGGGCGGAGAAGGGCTCGTCGCACAGGAGAATGCCGGCATTGGTGGCGAAGGCGCGGGCGATGGAGACGCGCTGGCGCATGCCCCCCGACAGCGCGTGGGGATAGTCGTTCTCATGGCCGGCAAGGCCCAGCTTGGTGAGCCATTGCTGGGCGGTGGCGCGCCGCTCGGACTTGGGCACGTCCAGCATTTCCAGGCCCAGTTCCACGTTCTGGATGGCGGTGCGCCAGGGCAGGAGGCGGTCGTTCTGGAACACGATGGCGATCTTGCCGCGGAACCAGTCGAACTCGGTGAAGGGATTGTGGCCGGACACCTCCACCTTGCCGGCACTCGGCTCCAGCAGGCCGGCGATCATGTTGAACATGGTGGACTTGCCGCACCCGGTCTTGCCGAGGATGGCCACCAATTCTCCCGATCGGATGTCGAGGTTGAGATCATCCACCGCCTTGAAGAGATCATTGCCCCCATAGCGGCCGAAAATCTTGGAGACGTTGTCGAAGCGGATCTCGGCACCGGGCGCGAGGCGGGTGTCCATGGCGTTCATAGCGAGCGCTCCGAGATGGCGCGGTAGCGAAAGGCCACCGTCTCGATGAGGGTGAGGATGTGCTGCACGATGAGGACGAAGAAGACGAGCTGGAGCGTCCAGGCGAGCGCGCCGGCCATGTCGAAAATCTGCTGCTGCTGGAGCAGCTGGTAGCCGACGCCGCCGGTGGCACCTACCAGTTCCGCCACCACCACCACGCGCGAGGCGTTGCCGAGATTGACTTTCCAGGCGGTGAGGATCTCCGGGAGGATGGCCGGCAGGATCATCACCTTGAAGATCTTCACCCGCGAGGGGCGAAAGCTCATCACCATCTCCACCAGGTCCTTGGACATGGCCCGCAGCGCGCCCAGCACCTGGAAGGTGAAGGCCGGCAAGGTGGTGAGCACCATGATGAAGAAGATGCGGAACTCCACCCCGTGGAACCAGATGATGGCGAACACCACCCAGGACAGCGCCGGGATGCCCTGGAAGAAGGTGAGGATGGGCGAGAGGAAGCCGTCCACCGCCTTGGAGCGCGCCATCATCAGCGCCAGCGCCGCGCCGATCACGAAGGCGCCGGCAAGCCCCGCCAGAATGCGGGAGACGGTGGCCAGCACATCCACCAGCTGCGACCAGTGGACGAGGATGTCCAGGCACCGCCAGAACACCGCCACCAGCGAAGGGAAGAGATAGGGCGGGAAGAAATAGGACGCGATCTGCCAGAGCACGCCCATCAGCACGAAGGGGGCGGCGGTGCGCACCACCCGGCCGAGAAAGGCAAGGCCGGGCGAGGGGCGCGTCGTGCCCGCAAGGGTTCCGTCGGTCACGGCTTTGCTCCCTCATAGATGGTGGCGGGGGACGGGCTGCCCGGCAGGAAGCCGATGCTCTTGCCCGCCTCGTAGACGGCGTTGATCTCGGTCTTGCTGTCGCCCGCCCAGCGCACGTTGAGGCCGAGGCGGTCATTGGCCTTGATGAGATCGGAAATGGCCTTCTGGTCGTCCGCCGTGCCCTTGGGCGAGATCAGCTTGGCGGCCTCGTCCGGATGGGCGGCGATCCACTGCGCCGCCTCCTTGTAGGCCGCATAGAGCTTGGGGATGAGCGGCTTGTTCTTCTCCGCCCAGTCGGTGTGCGCGGCGACGCCGAGATAAGGAATGTCCGTCCGGCCGGAGAAGGCCTTCCAGCTCTCCTTGATCTTCAAGTCGAGGGTGCGGATGGTCGGCTTCTTGGCGAGCAGCGAAGTATAGGCCGGCTCCCACACTTGCACCGCCGCCGCGCGGTCGGCGAGCGCATAGCCCACGAGGCCGGGGGTGGCCGTGTTGACCACCGCGATCTTGGACGTGTCCACGCCTTGCTGGCGGGCGAGCCAGTCGAACATCACGTAATTGGTGGTGCCCTTGGCGGCGGCCAGATCCTTGCCCTCCAGGTCCTTCAGGGTCTTCACGTCGGCGCGGCTGGTGACCACGGCGCCCCAGAAGTCGAACAGGTTGAAGAGGTAGGTCACCTTCACCCCGCGCAGGTCCGCAAGGCCGACGGTCAGCAGCGCGGCGCTGCCGCCGAGCTTGTATTCGCCGGAATTGAACTGGGCCGTGTAGGCGTCGGGGGTGCGCTCGTCGAAGGTGATGGCGAGGCCGTTCTTCTCGTCGAGCTTATGGGCCTTGATGACGGGCGGCAGGAAGGCGCCGAGGGAGGGCGCGCCGAACACCACGATGGAGAGCTTCTCAAGCCCCTGGGCGCTGGAGGGGGCAACCGACGTCAAGGCCAAAACGGCGCCGAGGCCGAAAGCGGTGAGCGTGTTCATGGGCTTCCTCCGGATCTTGTTGTTGGTTTCAGGCGGCGAGGCGGGACAGGAACGCGATCAGGGTGTCGGCGAAGGCGTCCGCCGCCTCCACGCAGCTCAGATGCGCGGCGTCGAGCGACACCAGCCGCGCGCCGGGAATGCCGGCCTGGAGTTCCGCGCCGCGCGCCGGCGGCGTGGAGGGATCATGCGCGCCCACCACCACGCAGGTGGGGAGGGCGATGCGCGAGAGGTCGCCGGACAGGTCGGTGGCGGCGAGCACCTCGCAGGCGGCGGCATAGCCGGCCGCGGGGGTGGCACCGATCACCGCCCCCACCTGCGCCACCTCATGGGGATGGGCAGCGCGGAAGGAAGGCGTGAACCAGCGCGACAAGGTGGGTTCCACCAGGTCCGCCACCGACCCGCTCGCCCGCGCCGCCTTGGCCCGGTCCTGCCACATGCTGGCGGGCGGAAAGCTGGCGGCGGTGTTGGCGAGCACGAGGCCCGAAATGCGGTCAGGCGCATGGACGCCCAGCCACATCCCCGTCAGCCCGCCGAGCGACAGGCCGCACAGCACCGCCTTCTCGATCCGCAGGGCGTCGAGGAGGGCGATCACGTCCTGCCCCAGCCGGGCGATGTCGCAGGGGCCCTCCGGCACATCGGAGCGGCCATGGCCGCGCGTGTCGTAGCGCACGATGCGGGCATGGGGGGCAAGGCGGGCGGCCACCTTGTCCCAGGTGCTCATATCGGCGGCGAGCGAGTTGGAAAAGACGAGGGCCGGCTTGCCTTCGCTCCCCTCCACCCGCACCGCGAGGCGCACGCCCGGCTCGACTGCGATGGCGCGGATGTCGGCCTTGGCGGCGGCGTTCATTCCGCCGCCCCCAGCGCCTGGCCGGTCTCGAACTCCTTGCGCAGGGCGACGAAGAAGCGGCCGATGAGATGCTTGGAGACGCTGCCGAGAATGCGCTGGCCGACGCCGGCCACGAGCCCGCCCACCTCGCCATTGCCCTGGAAGGTGAGCAGGCAGGTGCCGTCCCCCTGCGGCACGATCTCGAAGCGCGCTTCCCCATGGCCATGGCCGAGCGAGCCCGCGCCCGAGACGGTGATGCGGCAGGTGCGGGGCGGTTCCTTGTCGGCGAGCGCGATCTCGCCCTCGAAGGACCCGCCCACGGCGGCCACCCGCAATTGCATGTCCACCTTGTAGGCGTCGGGCGCCGTCTCGGTCATGGCCTTGCAGCCCGGGATGCAGCGGGTGAGCACGGCGGGATCATTGAGGGCCGTCCAAAGGCTCTCCACGTCCGTGTGGATGGGCTCGCTTCCCGAAATGTCGAGCTTCATGGCGCCCTCCCCCTCACAGGCCGAGCAGGCGCTGGGCGAGCCCGCCATTGATGGAGGCGCGCTCGCCCTCGGAGAAGGACGTCTCCGCCACGATCTTCTTCGGCTCCAGGTCGCCGATGGGGAACGGCATGTCCGAACCCATCATGATGCGGTCCGCGCCGACGATGTCGGCGAGGTAGCGCAGCGTGCGGGTGTCCTGGACGATGGTGTCGTAATAGAGCGTGGCGAGCGCGGCGTCGGGATCGCCCAGGCTCTTGTCGAGGCTGTAATTGCGGCGCAGGCGGCCGATCACATAAGGCAGCGCCGCGCCGCCGATTCCGGCGATGATCTTGGCCTTGTTGTAGCGCGTCACATGGCCCGCATAGATGAGGCGGGAGAAGGTGATGAGCATGTCGGTGATGCGCCCGACCGCGTTCGCCATGCCATAATCGTGCACCCGGTCGTCGCCGCTCTCGAACACGGGATGGATGGCGACCCCCATCTCCAATTCGTGCGCCGCCTCCCAGAAGGGCGTCAGCGAAGCATCGTCGAGGACGCCGCCCTTGCCCTTGGGCTGGGTGCCGATCATGGTGCCCTTGAAGCCCTGGGCATGGGCCTCGCGCAGCACCTCGGCGGCGCGGGCGCCGTCCTGGAGCGGCACCAGGCACAAGGGCACGAAGCGGGGATTGGCCTTGGCGGCGTCCAGCAGATGTTCGTTATAGAGCCGCGCCCAGGCGATGCCCTCCTCCACCGGCAGATCATTGCCGAAGATGTCGAGCCAGCCGCCCACCACCTGCAGGTCGATGCGGTTGTCGTCCATCCATTTCAGCCGGCCCTCAATGTCGCTGAGGCCCTTGGAGACCGGCCGCGTGGGCTTGCCGCCGGCAAAGGCGAAGCCGCCTTCCGGGGTGATCCGCACGGAGGGAAACCGATCGGCTTGCGCCTTGATGGCGTCCACCAAAGTCGGGGGGACGAGATGGGCATGGGCGTCGATGATCATGCGCTGTGCTCTTCTTGTGCGGGGATGCGGGCCGCAGCGACGGCGTCGCTGATGGCGGAGATGCGGATGGGCAAGGTGTCGAAGAACAGGCCGAGATCGGCCACGGCATCGTTCACCGCGCCAGAAATGGCGGCGGGGGCGCCGAGATAGCCGCTCTCGCCGGAGCCCTTCTGGCCGAACACCGTGAAGGGCGAGGGCGTGACGTGGTGGACGATCTCCACCTGCGGCATTTCGTGGGACGAGGGCAGGAGATAGTCCATGAAGGACTGGGTCAGCATCTGGCCCTCGTCGTCATAGACAAACTCCTCCAGCAGCGTCGCGCCGAGACCATGGGCGATGCCGCCCAGGGTCATGCCCTTGACGATGTGGGGATTGATGACCGTGCCGCAGTCATGGCCGATCACGTAGCGGCGGATCTCCGGCTTGCCGAGGTCCGGGTCGATGGCCACCAGAACCACATGGAATTCAAAGGAATGGCAGGGATACATCTGCACCCGGCCGTCCTGCGGCAGCTTGGTGCCGGTGGGCACCTGCATCACATGGCTGGCTTCCAGCCCCGGCTCCGTGTCGGGGGGCAGGAGGTGGAACTGGCGGTGGCCGAGATTGACGAGGTCCGCCCATTCCAGCCGCCGGCCGCTCGCCGGGTCGATCACCGCGCCGGTGTCATAGGTCGCCGCCTCCGGGGCGAGCCCGAGGCGGAAGGCGCCGATCCGGACCAGCTTGTCCTTGAGCTTTTGCGCCGCATGGAAGCAGGCGCCGCCCATCATGATGGCCATGCGGCTGCCCACCGGCGAATTGGAGGGCAGGCTCGCCAGCGTGTCGGGCCGCACCACGCGGATGCGGTCGGGATCGATCTGGAGCACCTCCGCCACCACGGTGGCGGCGAGCGTCTCATGCCCCTGCCCCGACGAGGTGGTGTGGATGGTGACGGTGACAAAGCCCACCCCGTCCACATTGATGCGGGCGGATTCCATCCAGGTGCTGGTGGTGTTCTTCTCGTTCAGCAGCGGCTCGAAGGAGGAATTGCCGCCCGAGGGCTCCAGGCAGGCGGCGATGCCGATGCCCGCCAGCAGGCCCTCGCCGCGCAGCCGGTCGCGCTCGGCTTTCAGGCCCTCATAGTCCACATGGGCCAGCACTTTATCGACCACCGTGTGGTAGTCGCCGCTGTCATAATGGGTGCCGGAGGGGATGAGATAGGGGAACTCCTCCTTGCGGATGAAGTTGCGGCGGCGCACCTCCACCGGGTCGAGGCCGAGCGCCCGCGCCACCTTGGTGATGGCGGTCTCGATGGCATAATTGGTGGGCGACTGGCCAAAGCCCCGCACCGCCTCCTGCACCGCCTTGTTGGTGGTGACCGACTGGGCGCGATAGGCGACACTCTCGATCTTGTAGGGCCCGACAATGGCGCCGATGGGCTTGCCCAATTGGAACGGCGCGCGGCCCGCGTAGGCGCCCGCATTGTCCAGCGCCCGCATCTTCATAGAGCGCACGATGCCCTCGTCGGTGAAGGCCACGTCCACGTCGAAGATGCGCTCGGGCCCATGGGCATCGCCCGAGCGCATGTTTTCGAGGCGGTCCTCGATGAGGCGCACCGGCCGGTTGAGCCGGCGGGAGAGATAGGACACCAGCACCGTGTGCTTGATGCCGCGCTTCACCCCATAGGAGCCGCCCACATCCACGTCCTGGTGCACGCGCACGCTGTTCGTGGGGATGCGCAGGGCGCGGGAGATCTGGTCGGAATATTTGGGCATCTGGATGGACGCCCACACATCCAGCATCTCCCGCCACGGGTCCCAGGAGGCGGTGACGCCGAAGGTCTCGATGGGAACGGTGGAATTGCGCCCCCAGGTCACGCGGAAGGACAAATGGCGCGGGCTCTCGGCGAAATGCCGGTCCACCTCGCCCCACACGAATTGCTTGTCCATGAGCAGGTTGGAGCCGTGAGCGGGATGCACCGGCGGGCTTGCCGGGTCGAGCGCCTCTTCCGCCTTGGTGAGGAAGGGCAAGGGCTCGTAGCTCACGCGCACCTTTTCGGCCGCGTCCTCGGCGAGCGCTCGGCTCTCCGCCACCACAGCCGCCACCCATTCCCCCGCATAGCGGGCCTGGCCCACGGCGAGGGGAAAGCGCTGCACATGGGGCGTGTCGAGGCCGTTCATCAGCGGATCGACGGCGCCGGCCAGTTCCTCGCCCGTGAGCACATAATGCACGCCGGGCATGGCGAGCGCCGCGGATGCGTCAATGCCAGTGATGCGGGCGGCGGGATAGCGCGCGCCGACGAGGGCCACATGCAGCGTGCCCTCCAGGAGCACGTCCGCCACATAGCGTCCCTGCCCCGCCACGAAGCGGCGATCCTCGCGCACGCGGCGGTTGGTGGAGACGAAGCGGAAAGGGGGCTTCAGCTCGGTCATGCCTGGCCTCCATGGGGCATGTCGGCATCCGCCGCTTCCAGGATGCCTTCGGCCGGCGCATCGGTGCCGGCGGCGGGATCGGGATGGGGATCGCCCAAGGGCGGCGCGGCGATGGTGCGGGGCGTGTTCGCCTGGCGCAGCCGCTCGGCGGCCAGTTCCACCGCCTCGATGATCTGCCCATAGCCGGTGCAGCGGCAGATATTGCCGGAGATGGCCTCCACGATGGCGGCGCGGGTGGGGTTCTCTTCCCGCTCCAGCAAGGCATGGGCGGAAAGCACCATGCCCGGCGTGCAGAAGCCGCACTGCATGCCATGGGTCTCGCAGAAGGCATCCTGGAGCACGGACAATTCGCCCGGCGCCGGCGCCACCCCCTCGATGGTGGTGATGGCGAACCCGTCCGCCTGGCAGGCGAACATCAGGCAGGAACGCACGGGCGCCCCATCCACCAGCACGGTGCAGGCGCCGCACACGCCATGCTCGCAGCCCGCATGGGTGCCGGTGAGCTTGAGGTCCTCCCGCAAGGTGTCGAGCAGGCTCTTGCGCGCCTCCACCTCCACCGCATGGACCCTGTCATTGACGGTGAGTTCGACCCTCATTGGCCGTCTCCCTTGGCTTGAGCATCGGCCCGCGCATCGGCCACCGCCCGCACGCCCAGCACCCGGGCGACGCGGCGGCGATAATCGGCGCTGGCATGAAGATCGGAGGTGGCGTCGAGCACCGCGCAGGCCTCCCCCACCGCCTCGGCGACGAGGGCGGCCTCAAGGCGCGTGCCAACGAGCCCGGCCACATCCAGCTTCACCGCCCGGTCGCCCACCCCGCCAATGCCCAGAGCAAGGCGTGTGCAGCGCCCCTCCCCGTCGAGGGCCAACTGGCAGGCGGCGGACACGAAGGCGAAGTCGGAGCGGCGGGCGCTGATTTCGCGGAAGGCGACGCCGAGGCGCGCGTCGCGCCAGACCGGAAAGCGCACGGCGGTGAGCAAGGCGGTGGGCGGCAAGGCGGTGAGCATGGGGCCGATGAAGAAATCGTCCGCCGCCAGGGGCAGCCCGCCGCCCTCCTCCTCGGTCTCCAATTCCGCCTCCAGCGTCACCGCAACCAGCGGGATTTCGGCGGACGGGTCTGCATTGGCGCAGGAGCCGCCCACCGTGCCGCGATTGCGCGTGGGCGGATGGCCGACCCAAGGCAATGCCGCCGCCAGGAGGGGCAGTTCGCGCGCCACCAGGGCCGAGCGTTCCGCCTCCATTTGCCGGGTGGTGGCGCCGATGCGCACGGCATCACCGGCCATGGCGATGCCGGAAAGGCTCGGCAGGCGCGCCACATCCACCAGGATGGAGGGACGGGCAAGGCGCATGGCCAGCATGGGCACCAGCGTCTGCCCGCCGGCGATCACGCGGGCATCCTCGTCGGCGGCGAGGGCGGCGCACGCCTCCTCCACGCTGGACGGCCGGACATAGCGAAAGGGGGCCGGTTTCATGATGTCTTCCTGCAAGGGCGGGCCGCTTGGGGCGGCGGGCCGGGCCGGATGCGGAGCCAATGCGCGCACGCATGCCGGCGCCTCCCCGAGAGGGCCGAACGCGCGGGGCCGGAGGGATCCCGTCCCCCGGCCGGACCTCAGCCGAGCAGCAGCCCGGCGGCGGCGGGGGTGAGCACGGACACGGACTGGGCGGCGAGCAGCGGCCCGTCCACCTCGGTGGCGGCTTTGACCGCCTTCCATTCGGCATCGCCGCCGAAGGAGGCCCAGCCGGCGGCGCGGGCGGCCTCGTCGGCGAAGCGGGTGAGGTAGGTGAGCCGGCCGTCTTCCTCTGGCGCGGTGAACACGCCGACCAGCTCGATGCCGTGCCTGGGCATGCGCGGGACCACCTCGGTGAGGAAGCGTTGGCGCATGGCCTCGGCCTTGCCTTCGGATGCCGTGTAGACCCGGATCTCATAGAGCATGAGCGTCTCCCGATGGGCGCGGCTGATCGCATTCTGGGGCGGGCCGCGTTCTGATTGACTGGGACGATAGCGATGCAAAGAGCGATGAGTCAATCATTGAAATAAGGCAATGCTGTAATTTGACCTATCATTTTATGATGCAATGCCGTGATCTGGATGCTGCATCGCATCAACATGACGCTAAGAATGCCCGTCTTGCGCTGGTTTGGCGGCTTTCCTGGTGAGAAGCGCCGCTCAATGACAACCGGATATTGCATCAATTTCGGGATTGTACTATTCGCTGAGAGGCAAACGGGTGAGCCAATGACCGACTGGGTGCCTTCCCTCTCCACGCAGCGCGGCCCGCGCTACGTGACCATCGTCGACCAGCTGGAGGCGGACATCGCCTCCGGCCGGGTGCGGCCGGGCACGCGCCTGCTGCCCCAGCGCGACATGGCCGAGCGCCTCGGCCTCTCCGTGGGCACCGTTTCCAAGGCCTATGCGGAAGCCGAGCAGCGCGGCCTCATTTCCGGCGAGGTGGGGCGCGGCACCTTCGTGCTTCGCCGCAAGCCCGCCGCCCGCCCCGAGCCCAGCGGCGCCCGCGCCGGCATCAACCTCGCCCTCAACGTGCCCCCCGCCACCGGCGAAGCGGACCTCATCGCCGCGACGCTGGCGGAGATCGTCGCCGATGGCGAGATGGAAGGCCTTCTTGGCTACCTGCCCCACCAGGGCCGGCGCGACCACCGGGAGGCGGTGGCCTCCTGGCTCGCCAATCACGGCATGGCGGCGGACCCGGACCGCGTCTTCATCACCCACGGCGCCCAGCATGCCCTGTCGATCGCGCTCGGCATGGTGGCGGCGCCGGGCGACCCGGTGCTCACCGAGGCCCTGACCTATTCGGGCATGCTCGCCCTCTCAGCCCAGCACGGCTACCGCCTCCACGGCGTGGCCATGGATTCCAACGGGCTGATCCCCGATGCGCTGGACGCCGCCTTCCGCGAGACCGGGGCGCGGGCGCTCTATTGCATGCCCACCCTCCAGACGCCCACCGGCACCGTCATGCCCCATGACCGGCGGCTCGCCATCGCCGACATCCTGCGCCGGCATGACGCCTATCTGCTCGAGGACGACGCCTATGCCTTCCTCATGCCGGTGCCGCCGCAGCCGCTCTCGGCTCTGGTGCCGGAACGGTCCTTCTATGCGGTGAGTCTGGCCAAGTGCCTCGCGCCGGGCCTCAGGATCGGCGCCATGATCGCCCCCGACGCCTTCCGCGACCGCTGCATCAATGCCCTGCGCGCCACCGGCTGGATGGCGGTGCCGGTGATGGCCGAGGCCGTCGCCCGCCTCATCCGCAATGGTGGCCTCGCCCGCCAGGCCATGCTGAAGCGCGAGAAGGCGGCCCAGCGCGACGAGGTGCTGCGCCGCGTGCTGCGCGACTGGCTGCCGGTGCGCAACGGGCCGCCCTGCTTCCACATCTGGCTGCCCTTGCCCATGGGCCGCACGCTCATGGCCTTCATCGCCCAGGCCGCCCAGGCGGGCATCACGCTGGCCCCACCCGGCGCCCTGCGCCCGCAGGACCCGGCCAGCCTCGGCGTGCGCCTGTGCCTCGGCGCGGCGGCAAGCGAAGCGGACCTTGAGGCCGCCCTCCTGGAACTGCGCGCCATATTGGAGCGGGCGGAAGCCATCTCGCTGGTGTGACGGGAGAGCGGACATGGCGGACGAGCCCCTGGGCCTCAAGGAGTACGCTTTGGTGCTCTATGCCCGGGAGGGCGTCTCCTCCGCCTGCCTGCTGCTCCAGGACGCAACCGGGCTCGACGTGAACCTGCTGCTGTTCGCCGCCTGGCGCGGCGCGGTGCTGCGGCAGGCCATCGGCCGCGACGATATCGCGGTGGCGCACGCCCGTGTCGCCGACTGGCACGGCGAAGTGGTGCGCCCGCTGCGGGCGGTGCGCCGCCGCCTGAAGACCGGCCCGGCCCCCGCCCCCTCCGACCGCACCGCCAAGCTGCGGGAGAAGCTCCAGGCGCTGGAAATCGCCGCCGAGATCATCGAGCTGGAGGAACTGGGCGCCCTGCTTTGCCCCGGCGATGCGCAACCAGGACCGGCGGAGGCCTTGGCCCGCGCCGGCATCCTGGCCGTGGCCGAGGCCGCCGCCGGGCGCCCGCTCACCCCACAGGAAAAGGACGCCGCGGCATGGATCGCGCGCGCAGCAGGGACGGAAACCCCATGAAACGCCTCATCCTCGCCATTACCGGCGCCTCGGGCGCCCTCTACGGCATCCGGGCGCTGGAATTGCTGCGCCCGCTGCCGGATGTGGAGACCCACCTCATCCTCACCCCGGCGGGCCTGCGCACCATCGCCGAGGAGACGGACCTGCGGGCCGACGACGTGCGCGCTTTGGCGGACGAGGTGTACAACCCCAAGGACATCGGCGCCGCCCTCTCGTCGGGCTCCTTCCTCACCGCCGGCATGCTGGTGGCGCCCTGCTCCATCAAGACGCTGAGCGGCATCGCCCATTGCTACAATGACGAACTGACGGTGCGCGCCGCCGACGTGTGCCTGAAGGAGCGCCGGCGGGTGGTTCTGCTCCTGCGGGAGACGCCGCTCCATGCCGGCCACATCGCGCTGATGGCCCAGGCGACCCAGAATGGCGCCATCATCATGCCGCCGGTCCCGGCCTTCTATCACCGGCCGGAAAGCCTCGACGACGTGGTGAACCAGACGGTGGCCCGCGCCCTCGATCTGTTTGACATCCGCCTGCCCTTGACCCGCCGCTGGAAGGAGCGCCCCGCCGCCTCCGCCTGACCCCGCCGAAGCCGCCCCGGCCCCGCTTATCCACAAGCCGGCGACCACCCGCCGCGGGAAAACGCCCCCGCCGCGAATGAGGGCTTGATGCGCCCCCCGTTCGCGGATATACGAAGCGCCTTCTCGGCCGGCTCCCATCGTCTAGCGGTCTAGGACGTCGCCCTCTCACGGCGAAAACAGGGGTTCGAGTCCCCTTGGGAGCGCCATTCTTCCTGAAAAATCAATGCGTTGTGACCCAGTGATACCAGGGGTCATACACATTGGCGGATTGGCTGCGGCGCTTCCCCATGTTCAGATCACAAAGCAGGGTGTCTTTCGCTATCGCAGGCGGGTCCCCAGCGGTCTGGTTGCGGTTGCGGCTAAGCGAGAGGTTCTCATCTCCCTGAAGACCAAAGATCGCTCCGTGGCCGAGCTGCGGCTGCTGGAGGTCCATCTTCAGGTGGAGCGTTGGCTTCGGTCATTGAATGCAGGTGCCCCGGCGGCGGGTTTTCAATCCCCAATGGCCATTCAGCCCACCGGATTTGACGTTGCCTCAATTAGGGGCACGCCCACTGAGGGGCATATCCCACCGCACATTCATTGAAGATCACAGATGCCTTGTCCCTCTATCTGAACGAGGAAGCTGAATTTAATCAATATGTTGGCCACACCCACACCGTTCGCTTAAATGAGAAGGAACGAGTGAACCGCTACCGGGGCCGAAAGCCCACCTTCTCTTCTGAACAGCTCATCGCCGCTCAGGAGATGCTCTCAGCGGGCAAGGGTGTCTCCAATGTCGCACGCGAGAGCGCGATCCCATCAGATTGAATCAATCTGATGGGTGAATCGCCCTCTAACCCATTGATAGAGAATGCGTGATCCGATCAGATGGCGATGCCATCTGATCGGCGCATGCTCTAGGTCGGCATCAGCCGCCAAGTGGTCTATCGTATCAAATTCCAATCCGAGGCCTGTGCCGCTGCCCTAGATCGATGGAGACTCTGAGAATGAATGAGAACGATAAGCCCGACAAACCCGAGAACCAAGATCCTCCCATGAGCGAGGAAAGATGGCGCCGCTTCACCTGGATGCCGGGCGATCTGGTCATCGTGGGCAAGGATGAGGATGAGCCCAAATCCAAGCCGAAGGCCAAGCGCAAGCCGAAGCCCAAGCCTGAGACATGAGGGAAAGAGCGGTGCAGCCTCCTTGCCCTCCATGCAGAGAGATGGCACCGATCCGTGATACACATCCGTCCGGGTCAGCCGTTGAATAGAAGGATGGCACCCTCGGCTCATCATCGGCAAAACCGTGTAATGCCAAGGGTTCTGGTCGAGAATGATCCCGGCCGGATGTGGTGCTCTAAAGGGCTTAGCTTACCTTGGGAGCGCCACTTTTCCTTAAAAATCAATAGCTTGCGCCGGGGCTAGCCCGTTAGATTCGCCCACGCGCGCACGTAAGGTCCGGATCCAGACGCGCGTCGCGCGCGGACGCGGCCGCGCCGCCAGGGTGGCGAGGGCCGCGGCGTTTGGGCCTCTCATGCAGCGGCGCTTGCTCCCTCAGGCCGCGGCGGGGCCGATCCGGGAGCGGGTATTCAAGGGCAGGAGGAGCGTCGCGGCAAGGCACAAGGCCAGCATCAGGGCCGATCCGCCGAGGCAGGTATAGATGCCGCCCACCTGGTAGAGCAGGCCGGACAAGAGCGTGCCGATGAAGCGCCCGGCGGCATTGGCCGCGTAATAGAAGCCCACATCCTCCGCCGCCTTCTCCGAGCCCGCATAGGCCAGGATCAGGTAGGAGTGCAGGGAGGAATTGACGGCGAAGGCAAACCCGAAGACGCACAGGCCCGCCACCAGCACCACATCCCCATAGGCGGGAGACATGGCCAGCCAGCCCGCCAGCGCCGCCGGGATCACCGCCAGCGCCAGCGCCCACCACCGGGCCGCCGGCACCTCGCGGGACAGGCCGTCGGGGCTGCGGGTGACGACGGCCGGCGCCATCGCCTGGACCAGGCCATAGCCGATGGTCCACAGGGCCAGGAAGCCGCCGACCATGACGAAGGTCCAGCCCGATGCATAGAGGTAGACCGGAACGCCCACCACGAACCACACGTCACGCGCCCCGAACAAGGCGACGCGCGCCAGCGCCAGCAGGTTGACGCCCCGGTTCTTGGCGAACAATTCCTTCACGCTGCGGCTCGCCTTCGCCTTGCCGAGGAGCGGCGGCAGGAACGCCACCACCCCCACGAGCACCAGCCCCAGCGCCGCCGCCATCAGCCAGAGCGCGGGGCGGAAGCCGATGGCTTCCAGCAGCACGCCACCCAGCAGGAAGCCGAGCCCCTTCATGGCGTTCTTGGAGCCGGTGAACCACGCCACCCAGCGAAACAGGCGCCCCTCTACGCCGCCCTTGGCATCGGCCTCGGTGATCTTGATGGCGGATTTGGAGGCGGTCTTGGTGAGGTCCTTGGCCACCCCGCAAATGCCCTGCGCCATCACCACCCACGGCACCAGGAGCCCTGCGGCCCAGAGGGGGGAGACCGCCGACAGCACCAGGAAGCCGCTGATCTGCGTCACCAGCCCCACCATCAGCATCCGGGTGATGCCGAAGCGCGCCGCGAGCCACCCGCCGATCAGGTTGGCGCCGATGCCGGCGGCCTCATAGAGCACGAACAGGAAAGCCAGCGTGAACGGCGAATAGCCGAGCTTGAAGAAGGTGAAGAGCACGATCATGCGCAGCGCGCCGTCGGTGAGCGTGAAGCCCCAATAGGCCGCCGTCACGATGGCGTAGTTGCGGAGCCCTGCGGCCGCCGGCGCGCGCGTCATGTCACACCCCTTCCCGCGCGATGTGGCAGGCCAGGTCCACCATGCGGCAGGCATAGCCCATCTCGTTGTCGTACCAGGCATAGACCTTCAGCAAGGTGCCGTCGGTCACCAAGGTCGACAGGCCATCGACGATGGCGGAGCGGGTGTCGCGGGCATAATCGGCCGAGACCAGCGGGCGCGGCTCGAAGCCGAGAATGCCGGCGAGCGGGCCAGCCGCGGCCTGCCGGAACAGGTCGTTCACCTCCTGCGCCGTGGTCTCCCGGTTCAGCTCGAAGACGCAGTCCGTGAGCGAGGCATTCAGCACCGGCGCGCGCACCGCGTGCCCGTTCAGCTTGCCCTGCAAGTCCGGATAGATCAGGCCGATGGCGGTGGCGCTGCCGGTGGTGGTGGGCTGGAGCGAGAGCATGGCCGAGCGCGCCCGCCGCAGGTCCTTGTGCGGGGCATCCACCACCACATTGGTGTTGGTGGGATCATGGATGGTGGTGATCTGGCCGTGGCGGATGCCGATCGCCTCGTGCACCACCTTCACCACCGGGGCGAGGCAATTGGTGGTGCAGGAGGCGGCGGTGACGATGGGGTGACGGGCGCGGTCATAAAGGTGCGCATTGACCCCCACCACCACGTTCAGCACCGAGGGATGCTTGACGGGCGCGGCGACGATGACGCGCTTGGCGCCGCGCTTCAGGTGCCCCTCCAGCACGTCGGGCGTGAGAAACTTGCCGGTGGCCTCCAGCACCACGTCGACGCCCAGATCGCCCCACGGAATGTCGCCGGGCGTGGCATGGGCGGAAAAGGACAGGGCCTTCTCGCCGATATGGACCCGATCCTCCCCCTCGCTTGAAAGCGGCACGCGCCAGCGGCCTTGGACGCTGTCGAATTCCAGCAGATGGGCGATGGCCGCCGCCCCGCCCTTGATCTCGTTGAGATGCACCACGTCGAGCCGGTTGCCGGCGCGCGGATCGTCGGCGGGACGCTCGGCGCCCCCCATGGCGGCGCGCAAGGCGAGGCGTCCGATCCGGCCGAGGCCGTTAATGCCCACTTTCATGCTCTTGTCCTCGTTCTGCCGCGCGATCTCAATGGGACGTGTCGTGGGAGGGGCCGGGCACCTTGACGCCCCCGGCTTCGTACCAATCCTTGGTGCGGTTCACGATCCAGACCACGGAGAGCATCACCGGCACCTCGATGAGCACGCCCACCACGGTGGCGAGCGCGGCGCCGGACTTAAAGCCGAACAGGGAGATGGCGGCGGCCACCGCCAGCTCGAAGAAATTGGACGCGCCGATGAGGGCGGAAGGGCCGGCCACGCAATGGGCCTCGCCGGAGAGGCGGTTCAGCAGATAGGCGAGCCCCGAATTGAAATAGACCTGGATCAGGATCGGCACCGCCAAAAGCGCGATCACCAAGGGCTGGGCGAGGATCTGCTCACCCTGGAAGGCGAAGAGGAGGACGAGGGTCGCCAGGAGCGCCACCAGGGAGGCCGGCTGGAGCACCCGCAGGATGCCCTCCAGCCCCGCCGTCCCGCCGGTGGCCAGCACCTGCCGGCGCAGGATCTGGGCGGCGATGACCGGCAGGACGATATAGAGCGCCACGGACAAAAGCAGCGTCGCCCAGGGCACGGTGATGGAGGACAGGCCCAGCAGCAGCCCCACCACGGGGGCGAAGGCGACGATCATGATGGCATCGTTCAGCGCCACCTGCGAGAGGGTAAAATGCGGCTCGCCCTTGGTGAGGTTCGACCACACGAACACCATGGCCGTGCAGGGCGCCGCCGCCAAAAGGATGAGGCCGGCAATGTAGCTGTCGATCTGGTCCGCCGGCAGATAGGGCCGGAACAGGTGGCCGATGAAGATCGACCCCAGGAGCGCCATGGAGAAGGGCTTCACGGCCCAGTTCACCAAGAGCGTGACGCCGATGCCGCGCCAGTGCCGGCTCACCTGTGCCAGCGCGCCGAAATCGATCTTCAGCAGCATGGGCACGATCATCAGCCAGATGAGCACGGCCACGGGCAGGTTCACCCGCGCCACCTCCAGGCTGCCAATGGCGTGGAACAGCCCCGGCGCCAGAGCGCCAAGCCCGATGCCGACGAGGATGCACAGAAAGACCCAGACGGTCAGGTAGCGTTCGAAGAAGGACACGGCGTCAGATTCCCGTTCAGGCCGCGTGGCCGGACAAAGTGAGGTCGGTGGCGCCCTCCATGCGGCCGATGGCGGCGATGGCTTCCTTCAGGCCCGCCAGGTCGAGGTCCTCGAAGGGCAGGTTGACGAAGGCGCTGATGCGGGCGGCAAGACGGCGATAGGTGGCCAGGAAGGCCGCCCGCTCCCCCGCCTCGCCGCCGGTGGCCTGGAGCGGATCCGGCAGGCCCCAATGGGCCTGGAGCGGATGGCCGGGAAAAGCCGGGCAAGGCTCGCCGGCGGCGGCATCACAGGTGGTGATGAGGAAGTCCAAGGCGGGCGCATCGGTGCCGGCAAAGCCGTCCCAGCTCTTCGAGGCGAGGCCTTCCGTCTCGTAGCCCAGGGAGGCGAGCAGGGCGAGCGCGCCGGGATGGGGCGTGCCGCGCGGATGACTGCCGGCGGAAAAGGCCCGGAAGCGCCCGCGCCCCTCCCGGTTGAGGATCGCCTCGGCGATGAGGGAGCGGGCGGAATTGGCCGAGCAGACCAGGAGGACCGTATAGACCCGGTCATTGGCGGGCGCAGCGCGCAATTGCGGGAAGGCTGCCACCGGCCCACCTGCGCGCAGCATCGTTGCATACCCCATCTCCGCCATCAGCGCGCCGAGGAGCGGGCCGGCGGGGGCGGCATTGGCGGCGTAAAGGATGGAGCGGCCCTCGCGCCGCGCCGCCACCAGCCCCGCCCGCTCCAGCAGGCTCAGATGGGTGGAGAGCGTGTTGTGGGGCACCGCCAGCAGCCGGGCGATGTCGCCCGCCGGCAAGCCATAGGGCACATAGCGCAGCAGCAAGCGATAGGCCTCCAGACGCGTGGGCTGGGCCAGCGCATCGAAGAGGGTGATGAGGTCGTCCGCGTTGAACGTCGCCATGGCGATGAGTGTGTCCTGCTGCGGGTGGAAGAGAACCGGGACGGGTCCCGGCGCTAGACGCCGCCCTTGAAGGAGCGGGCCCAATAGGCCTTGACCTGCTCCACCAAGGCGGGCGGCAGGGGAACATAGCCCAACTCAGCCGCAGAGCGCTCGCCCTCGCCGAGGGCGAATTTCCAGAAGTCGAGGGCCGCCCGGCTGGCGCCCGGCGCCTTGGGATCCTTGTACATCAGCACAAAGGTGGACGCGGCGATGGGATAGGCCTCGGGTGCCGGGGAATCGTTGATGATGACCGCGAAATCCTGCGCCGTGGTCCAGTCGAAGCTCGCCGCGGCGGCCTGGAACGAGGCCGCGCTCGGGGCCACGAACTTGCCGGCCCGGTTCTGCACCAGGCCATAGGAGAGCTTGGCCTGCACCACATAGGTGAATTCCACATAGCCGATGGCGTTCCGGATCCGCTTGACCTCGGTGGCCACGCCCTCATTGCCCCGCGCGCCGGCACCCACGGGCCAGTCCACCGCATTGCCCACGCCCACATGCTGCTTCCAGTCGGGGCTCGACTTGGAGAGGAAGGACACCCAGTTGAAGGTGGTGCCCGATCCGTCCGAGCGATGGATCACCGCGATCTGTGCATCGGGCAGCGGCAGGTCGGGATTGAGGGCGCGGATGGCCGGGTCATTCCACCGGCCCACCTTGCCCAGGAAGATGTCCGCCAGAAGCGCGCCGGTGAACTTCATCTGGCCCGGCGCGATGCCGTCCACATTGAGGATCGGCACGACGCCGCCGAACACGATGGGAAACTGCGCCAGCCCGAGCCGCTGCAATTCCTCCGGCCGCAGAGGCCGGTCCGAGGCGCCGAAATCCACGACGCCGTCCTTGATGGCGTTCACGCCCGCAGAGGAGCCAACGGACTGGTAGCTGACCGGCTGCCCGGTCTTCTCCTGAAAGGCCTGCGACCACTTCCAGATGATCGGATAGGCGAAGGTGGACCCTGCCCCGCGGACCTCCTGCGCCCGCGCGCCGGGGGCGAGCAGGGCAGCGGCCGTCAAGGCGGCAAGGGTCAAAGTGACGATGCGTTTCATGGGCGGCCTCCCGGACCGACGGGGCATTTTCATCCCATCTCCATAGAGACATACATTTCGATATTTGTCGACATATCGACGTATATTTTTGCACGTGTGGGAGGACAGGATTGGCCCCCGCCGTCACGCCCGCGCCGCGCGGGCGGAGAGGAGCGCCGCCATCCAGAAGCCGGCCACCAGCACCAGGGCGCCGCCAAGGGCCGCCAGGAGCACCGCGTCATAGGAGCCGCTCCAGGCCCACAGCGCCGCCGCCCCCACCGGCGCCAGTGCCCGGGAGAGGGTGGCGGGGGCGGCCAGCACGCCGTTGACGGCGCCATAGGCCTCCCGCGTCACCATTTCCGGCACGGCGAGGCCGCGCACGATGGTCATGATGCCGTTGGCGCCGCCATAGAGCGCGGCCACCCCCGCCACCAGGACAAAGCTGGGCGGCCCCGCTTCCAGGAGCAGCAGCGCCAGGGGAAAGGCGAGCACGACGCCGCAGCCGATGAGCCGCACCGAGGCCCTGGGCGCGAACACCCAGATGGCGATCCGCCCCGCCACCTGGGCCGGGCCGATAATGGCCATGGCCGCCACCACCGCGCGCGTATCGAAACCGCGTTCCACCAGCAGCGGATAAAGGTGGAAGGTGAAAGCGGAGAAGGTGGCCGCATAGGCGGTGAAGGCGAGCGCCAGTGCCCAGAAAGCGGGCTGGCGCAGCACCTGGCGCACCACGCCGCCCGCGCCTGACGCCCCTTTGACCGCATTCTGGTCGGGATGGTCGGCGGCGGGGTCGATGACGCCCGCATAGAGGCTGGCGCACAGAAGAAGATTGATCGCCCCCAGCACCATCAGCGCGCCGCGCCAGCCGATGCCGTCGAGGAGCGCTTGCGTCAGCGGGATGAAGACCGTGGAGGCGAAGCCGCCCCACAAGGTCAAGGCCGTGATGCCCGCGCGGGCGCCCCGCGTGCCGGACCGTCGCGCCACCACCGCAAAAGCGGGCTCATAGAGGGTGGCAGCCTGGAGGATGCCGATGCCGGCGACGCAGACATAGAAGGCGGCCAGCCCCTCCACCTGCGACCAGGCGAGCAGCAGGAGCCCGGCGCAGACCGAACCCGCAGCCATCACGAGACGGCCATGACCGCGATCAATGGCGGCGCCCACCGGATAGGCGGCAAGCCCCGCCAGCACGAGGCCCAGCGTCGCCGCGCCGTACATTTGCGGCTTCGACCAGCCCATATCCCGCCCCATGGCCTCCGCGATGAGAGGGAAGGAATAATAAAGCGAGCCCCAGGAGCACACCTGCCCCATGCCGAGGCCGGTGATGAATCGGCTGCGACCGCTCAAGGGCACATAGGCACGCGCCTGCGCAGTGCCGCTCATGGGGTGGGGCCGCAGCCGCAACCGGCCCTGCCCTCCGCCTTGGCGCGGGCATCGTCCACACAGCAGGCGGCGGCCGGAGCCGGGGCGGTTTCCGGCGCAGGGCCACCGCAGCAGCCGGACGCGACCCGCTCCAAGGCAAGCGGGGCGCTGCACACACCGGTTTCCGGCAGGACCAGTTCCACCCGCCGGGCGGCCTCATGGTCTCCGGCGATCTCGGCCACCACGGAGCGCACCTGCTCATAGCCGGTGGCCATCAGGAAGGTGGGCGCGCGGCCATAGGACTTGGCGCCCACGATGGTGAAGCCCGGCTCGGGATGGGCCAGTTCCGCCGCCCCATGGGGCGGGACGCTGCCGCAGGAATGCAGGTTCGGATCGATGAGCGGTGCCAAGGCCGGGGGCGCCTCGGTGATGGGATCGATGGCGACGCGCAATTCCCGCAACATCTCAAAGCTCGGGCGCAGGCCGGTGGCGACCACGATGCGGTCCACTTCAAACGCCACCGGCGCGCCCGCCACCGTCGCGGAGACGTGCACGCTCTGCCCCTGCCGCGCCACCCGCGTGATGGCCAGCGGCGCCAGCACCTGAGCCGCGCCGGTCTCGATGACATGGGCGGCGGACAGGCCCAGCGCGCCGCGCGCGGGAAGCTGGTCGTTCACCCCGCCCCCCATCAGCTTGCCCACATGGTCCGTCCGCAGGCCCCAAAGAACCTGGGTCTCCGGCTCCGCCTGCGCCAGCCGCACCAGATCGAGCACCACCTGCGTGGCGGAATGGCCGGACCCCACCACCAGCACGCGCCGGCCCGCATAGTGCGCCCGCGCGCGGCCGGCCACGTCGGGCAAGCCATAGGCGAGACCATCGCCGAGGCTCTCCTCGCCCTCCACCGCCATGCCGTCCGCCCCCATGGGGCTGGGATGGCGCCAGGTGCCGGAGGCATCGATCACCGCCCGGGCCTCCAGGCGCCCCGTGCCCCCGTCCGCGCCGCGCCAGCGGATGACGAAGGGCGCCGCCTCCCAGCCCGCCGACCGCATGCGGTCGAACCCGCGCCGGCCGATGGCGGTGACATGCGTCCCGAGCCGGATGTGGGGGGCAAGGGCGGGATGGGCGGCAAGCGGCTCCAGATACTCGGACACCAATTCGCCCGCGGTGGGCAGGCCGTCCGGGTCGGGCGCCCGCCAGCCAGTGTCCTCCAGCAGCGCGCGAGCGGCGCTGTCCATATTGTAGCGCCAGGGGGAGAACAGGCGGACATGGGCAACCTCACGCAGCGCGCTGGCCACTTGGAGGGCTTCATCAAGGACCAGCGGCGCGAGGCCGCGCCGCACCAGATGGGCGGCGGCCGCAAGGCCCACTGGCCCCGCTCCGATGATGGCCACGGGAAGACGGGGGTCAGGCATTTTCTTATTCCGTCATTCTGGATTTATGGAAATTCAGGCCTCGAAAGCCCGTGCGATCAGGTTTCACACAGGATCGGCACAGGTGCCGGGCGCCGCATGGGCAGCAGCGCCATCGGCGGGGGCAGGACAGGCGGCATCGGCGCAGCATTCATCCACGAGGAAGCCCACCAGGGCGTTCATGCTGGGATAATGCGCCCGGCAGATGAGGGTGGTCGCCTGGCGCTCCTGCGTGACGAGCCCGGTGTCGATGAGCCGGCGCAGATGGTGCGAGAGAGTGGAGGCGGGAATGCCGTGCTTCTCCTGCAAGCTGCCCACGCTCAGCCCTGCCTGCCCCGCCCGCACCAATGTGCGGTAGAGGCCAAGCCGGGTAGCATTGCCCAGGGCTTCCATCTGTCGGGCCGCTATTTCGATATTCATGGAAATAGACTGCGCCCATCCGATCCGCCCGTCAAGCCCGCCACCGCCCTGCCCCATGACACGGCGGCCGCAGCAGGGGGAACAAGGCCACGGCCCCGGGATTGACCATGGAAGGCGCCGTCGCCACCCCGCACGCGCGCTCCTTCGGGCGTTTCATGGAAACGCTGCTTCGCTCTTTCTCCCTCTTTTGATGCGCCTCCTTCACGCGAACCGGTTCCCGCGTCGCTCGGAAAACTCTAAAGCCACAGGAATACAGTCATGGATCTGGAAAACATGCTGTTTCAGGGCTGGCCGGGCCTGGTGCGGACGCTGCTGATCGGCATCCTCGCTTATGTGAGCCTGGTGCTGTTCCTGCGCCTCTCCGGCAAGCGCACGCTCGCCAAGTTCAACGCCTTCGACCTGGTGGTGACGGTGGCGCTCGGCTCCACGCTGGCGACCATTCTGCTGGACGAAACCGTGGCCCTCGCCGAGGGTGCCCTGGCCCTGGCTCTGCTCATCGCCATGCAATATCTGGTGGCGGAATTGTCCGTGCACTTTCCCGCCTTCGCCCATGTGGTGCGCTCCGAACCCGCCTTGCTGGTGCGGGATGGGCGATGCTGCGCGGCCACCATGCGCGAGGAACGCATCACTCCCGCAGAGGCGCTGAGCGCCATCCGCGCCGCCGGCGGCCATTCCATCGGGGACGCGGACACGGTGATCCTGGAGAGCAACGGGACCATGAGCGTGTCCCTGCGCCACGCGCCCCCGGACCCGCCCCGCCCTCACGCGGTCGGCGCGTAGACGATCTCCACGAACTCCACGCCGCTCGGCCGCACCCGCACCAGGAGGGATTGGTTAGGCGCGAAAGGCAGGCGCACCTTGTGCTGGCGCACGCCATCGGGCGAGAGCAGAACGCTGCGCTCGGCCGCCGGGCAGCGGGCGGCCCGGCCGTGCTCCATTGGGATGGCGAGGTCCTGCGCGTGGGGATGGGCGAAGAAGACCAGGATGTCGTTCGGCGCCAGAACACGCGCCCAATGGTCGGGCAGGCGCTGGCCGTCGGCGGCGCGCACCAGCGGTTGCCACGGCACGGTCTGGCGGAAATCGCCGTGAATGCCGAGCCGCCGCAATTGCGCGATCAGCGCCGCATAACGGGGCGACTTGGCACGGCCCGGCTGGAGCGGCACCTGCTTGAGGATGACGGGCAGCCCGTCCTGGGCCAGGCGGACAATGGTTTCCAGCCCCTCAATGGCCAGATACTTCACGTCCACATAAAGCGCCTGGAACACCGCATCGCCCACCGTGAGCGTGCCGTCCACCACCGGCACGCCGCGCAGGAGCGCGTTCGACACATAAAGCGGCTGGTGGCCGGCCAGTTCTTCCGGCGCCTGCACATAGCGCAGTTCGTAAGGGTGGCTGGCGCCGGGGATCTGGCGTTCGGGCGGATAGTCCAGCTCCATGCGCCCGTCCTCCAGCGGCAGCCAGACGGCCACGTCGGAATAGGGGCGGCCGCGCTTCATGAGCGGGCACACCCGCTCCAGATAGGCATTCAGCCCCTTGGCGGACCCTGAGAGCGCCCCTTCGTTCCGCCCCAGATGCACCGAGGCATAGAAATGGAAATCCAGGCTCGTGCCGTCGGGGGTGAAGGGCATGCCGTGCCAGAAAAACTGGTTCACCCCATGGGCAAGGAGCGCGTCGGCCACCAGCTTCAGGTCCCCCACCTCCTCGCGGAACTGATGGGTGTCCGGCACCCAGCGGGGAAAGCCGTAGATGCAGGTGAAGGCTTCGCAACTCACCTCGGTCCGCCCGCCCAGTGCCGCCGCCGAGGCGACGATGCGGCTGAAGGCGGGCTCGAACAGCATGGCCTCCGTCTCGGGCACGTCGATCAGCGAATAGGCGTGCAGCATGTCCACGGGCGCGCCGGCCACCTGGGCGCGGGAGAAGGCACCGACGGCGCGGGCATGGTCGGCGAAGGGCTGGTAGAAATGGGCGATGATGCGGTCCGACAGCAGCGCCAGATAATCGTGGCGGGTATCGGGATCGCTGCCGGGCGCCCACAGCACCGGCAGATAAGGGCGGATATCATAGCCGTAGCGGTCCATGAAATCCTGCTCGAACCCCTCGGTCCACAGCGTCTCCGAGCGCACCTCCCAGGATTCGCAGAAAAAGGCGGAGGGCGGGCCGGCCAAAGCGGGCCTGAGCGCCGCGGTGATACGGGCGGCATAGCGGGCGAAGGCGTCGCGGTTGAGGTGATCGATCACCCGCCCCTTGAGCGGCATCTCCCAGGACTGGTCGATCTCCTGGAGTGGAAAGACGGCGGTGCCGCTGCCATCCACCACGAATTGCCGGCTGGCATCCTCGATCGCCACCTGGCTGTCGCCGAAAGGCCAGAGGGTCCCGAAGGTGAAGTCGCAGCCGAGCCCGAGCCGGATCGCCTCGGCCTTGGCAAACACCACGTCCTCCGTCCATTCCGACGAGAGCCAGGGCGCCGCCTTGGCGCGCCGCGCCTCGTCCTCGGGTGTGATGTCCGGATACAGGCGCCGCCAGGGCCGCTCTCCGCGCGGCGGATAGATCCAGGCGATCTCAACCCCGCCAAAGCCATTGGCCTGCGCCCATTCCAGCTGGGCGGTGATGTCGCCCCGGCGGATCTCGCAGGCAAACCACCACCAGCGGGCGAACGGCTTTCCGGACGGATAGAACACGGGATACCCCCTGACGGTGCCGGTGCGGGCGGTGGCAAGCTAGCAGCACCGAGGGGCGCGGTCGCGGTGCGCCGGATCACTCCGGCTTGAGGTCGTCCAGATAGACGAGGTCGTCAATGCCCGGCCCGCACGCGCCCTCGCTCGGCTCATACACCACGTCCACGATGGTGCGGGGACCGAAGCGGCGGAAGCACATGTGCCAGCGGTGGGGCACCATCTCGTCAATGTCCAGATTGGTCATGCGATGGCTATGGCCGCTCGCCAGCACCAGTTCGCCGGACAGGATGGCCTGGGCATATTTCTCGTCGCTGGCGAGCCGCCGGGCCTCGTTGACCAGATAGTCGATCAGGAAGCTGCCCTTGAGGTCGCCGGTCTTGGGCCAGAGGTCGCGGAAGCCGCGCGAGACCGCCAGGAGCCGCACCCCGTCCACGTCGAACAGGGCCCGGATGCCGCCTTGCCGTTCCACGAACAGGCGTTCCACCGCCAGTTCGTCGCGCGCCGTGTCGGCCATGATCGTTTCCAGCCGCGCCAGCCGCTCGGGAGAGGGAATGTCGTGCCCATTCTCCCAGAGAGAGACGACCGTCTGCGACACCCCCACCATTTCGGCAAGGGTCGCCTGCTTGATGCCGTTGATGCGCCGCCAGGTGCGCAGCCGCGCGGCAAAGGCGCCCTGACCGACCGTGCGGGGTCGATCGAGCGGAGGACAGGTGCCCGGCTTTTCGATCGGAGGTCCCATGGTGGCCCCTGTGGCTGATGAGGCTCTATAGCCTGACTTTATTACGATTTTTCCAGGCTGCCGCACGTTTCCATGGTCGCGTTCGGAACTGCGACCCGGCGCACCCGGCATGCACGGCCTATTCCGGGCGTATATCGTCCAGATAGACGAGATCGTCGATCCCCGTCTCGCGCGCATCCTCGCCCGGCTCCGTCACCACATCCACGATGGTGCGGGCGCCGTAGCGCCGGAAGCAGGCGTGCCAACGATGGGGCACCATCTCGTCCAGTTGCAGGCTGGTCATGCGCAGGCTGTAGCCCGACGCCAGCACAAGGTCGCCGGACAGGATGGCCTGGGCGAGGGCGGGGGTGGTGGTGATGTGGCGGGCCTCGTTCACCAGATATTCGACGAAGAAGGAGCCCTGAAGCTCGGCCGTCTGCGGCCAGAGCGCCCGGTAGCCGCGTGAGACCGCCAGAAGCCGGGTGCCGTCCGCGTCGAACAGCGCGCGCACGCCCTGCTGCCGCTCCACGAACAGGCGCTCCACCGCCAGCTCGGAACTGGCCACTTTGGCCATCAGGCTTTCGATGCGCACGAGGCGGGCGGCCGAGGGCAGATCGTGGCCGTTCTCCCAGATGGAGATGGCCGTCTGCGACACGCCCAGCACATGGGCGAGGGCCTCCTGCTTTATCCCGTTCATGCGCCGCCATGTGCGCAGGCGGGCGCCGAACGCGCCCGGACCCGGGGACACCCTGCGCTTCAGGGGTGGGGCGTCGACCGCTTCTTCACTCTTGCGCCACATCCCGGTGCCCGTCTGCCTGCCGCTCCTGCCAGGGTTAGAACATATTACGTTTCAGGCCCTGGCGCCGCTGATTTTTCGTTCGCGCAAGCGGGCGGGCTTCAAATCACGGCTCCCGTGCGCCCCGCGCCGAAGCGGGAAATGTCCCATGCGGGGGAACGCGGGCGGGGCCGGAGCCGTTGTCCGCCTGGGTTCGATCAGGACGGTTTCCAGCCACATGTCGCACACACCAAGCGCCGCCGCCGCTCCGGACCATGCTTTGCGCCGCCCAGACTGGAGCTTCGGCCCACAATTGAAGGAGGGCGGCGCCCGCTTCCGCCTGTTCGCACCCGATGCGGGCGAGGTGATGCTGGAACTGGACGGCCACGGCTTCCTGCCCATGGCCCATGGGCCGCACGGCATGTTCGAGCGCTTCGTGCCCGACGTGGCGCCAAGCATCCGCTATCGCTTCGAGGTGTCCGGTCGCGCGGTGCCCGATCCCGCCTCCCGCATGCAGGCGGAGGATGCGGAGGGCTGGAGCGTGCTCACCGCCCCCTCCGTCGCGCCCGCCCCGCTTGCCCGGCCCTGGACCGAGGCGGTGATCGCCGAGATCCATGTGGGCACGGCGACGCCCGAGGGCACCTTCCGCGCCCTGATCGACCGGCTGGACCATTATCGCGATGCCGGCTTCACCGTGCTGGAACTGATGCCCGTGGCGGATTTCCCCGGCCGGCGCAACTGGGGCTATGACGGCGTGCTGCTCTATGCGCCCGACCGCGCCTATGGCACGCCCGACGACCTGCGGGCCCTCATCGAAGCCGCCCACGGGCGCGGGCTCTCCATGATGCTGGACGTGGTCTACAATCATTTCGGGCCGAGCGGGAATTACTTGCCGCTTTACGCGAAATCCTTCTTCCGGGAGGACATCGCCACGCCTTGGGGCGCCGCCATCAATCTGGACGACGCCCATGTGCGCGCCTTCTTTTCGGAGAACGCCGCCTATTGGCTGTCCGAATTCGGCTTTGACGGCCTGCGCCTCGATGCCGTCCATGCGCTGGCCACCTCCAGCGCCGGTCGCCTCCTGGAACAGATCGCGCAGGCTTGCCGCGCGGTTCGGCCCGACGCCTATCTGGTGCTGGAAAACCACGACAATGCCGCCCACTGGATGGAGGGCGATCGCGGGCTCTTCACCGCCCAGTGGAATGATGACTGGCACCATGCCTTCCACGTCCTCGCCACCGGCGAGGGCACCGGCTATTACGCCCCCTATGCGGCTGATCCGGTGGCCGCCGCCGGCCGGGCGCTGGCCGAGGGCTTCGTCTTCCAGGGCGAGCCCTATCCCGATGCGAGCGGGCACCCGCGCGGCGCGCCCTCCACCCACCTGCCGCCCGACGCCTTCGTGGTGTTTGCGCAGAACCACGACCATATCGGCAACCGCCCGCTGGGCGATCGCCTTGCCGGCACCCTGCCACCTGAGCGCCTCGCCTTGCTGCGCTTCGTGGTGATGCTCTCGCCCGCCATCCCCCTTCTCTTCCAGGGGGAGGAGGCGCTCCTGCCCACCCCCTTCCCCTTCTTCTGCGATTTCGAGGGCGACCTGGCGGATGCTGTGCGCAAGGGCCGGCGGGGCGAATTCGCCGACTTCTTCGCCGCCCATGGAACCGCGCTCTTTCCCGACCCGCTGGCGGACCAGACCTTCCAGTCCGCCAAGCTCACCCCCGCCGCCTTCGCCACCGAGGAGGCGCGGGCCCATCTGCGCGCCTTCCGCGACCTCGCCGCCTTGCGGCGCGCCCTCGTCTGGCCGCTGACGGCGAGCCCCTATCAGGACAGCGCCCTGGAGCGGGCGGGCGATGTGCTCGCCGTCACCTGGCGCTTCGCGGCGGGCGACCTCGTGCTGGTGCTGAATGCCGGCGCGCATCACGCCTCCCTGGCCCGGCCCGAGGGATGCGCCGGGCGCGCGCCCGATGCGGCCCTTGGCGCGGTGGCCGATCGCGCGGACGGACACCTCGCCCTCGCCCCCTTCTCCGCCGCCCTGTGGAGCCTTGCCGCCGCATGAAGCGCGATCTCATCGCCACCTATCGCCTGCAATTCCATGCCGGCTTTACGTTCGCCGACGCCGAGGCTCTCGTCCCCTATCTCGCCGGCCTCGGCGTCAGCCACCTCTATGCCTCTCCCATCACCACGGCGGTGCCCGGCTCCACCCACGGCTATGATGTGGCCGACCCCACCCGCATCAATCCCGAACTGGGCGGCGCGGAAGGCTTCGAGCGGCTCGCCGCCTTGCTCAACGCCCACGGCATGGGGGTGATCCTCGACATCGTGCCCAACCACATGGCCGCCTCCAGCCACAATCCGTTCTGGATCGAAATGCTGGAACAGGGCCCCGACGCCCCCGCCGCGCGGCTGTTCGACGTGTTCTGGGAGACCGGCAAGCTCATGCTGCCCGTGCTGGGCGATCCGCTGAAGGCGACGCTGGAGGCTGGTGCTCTCTCGCTCTTCCTCCAGGAGAGCGGACGGATCGTGCTGTGCTATGCAGACCATGCCTATCCCCTGCGCCACGAAAGCGTCGAAGCGCTGCGCGCCGCCGCCGGCCTCCATGAGGGGGAAGCATTGACGGACGAAAGCCGCGCGGCGCTCGAACGGGTGCTGGCGCAGGCGGACATCGCCGCGCTTCTTGAAGACCAGCACTGGCGCCTCGCATGGTGGCGCGCGGCTGCCCATGACCTGAATTACCGCCGCTTCTTCAACATCACGGATCTGGTAGGCACGCGGGTGGAGGACCCGGAAGTGTTCGCCTTCCTCCACCGCCTGCCCCTGGAGCTGGTGGAACGCGGGCTGGTGGACGGGCTGCGCATCGACCATGTGGACGGCCTTGCCGACCCCGCCGGCTATTGCGCCCGGCTGCGGGCGGCGGCGGGGCCAGGCGTGCCCATCCTGGTGGAGAAGATCCTGGAGCCGGGGGAGGCGCTGCGCGCCTGGCCCATCACCGGCACCACCGGCTATGAGCGGCTCAACGACATTAACGGCCTGTTCGTCGAGGGCGAGGGATACGCCATGCTGGAGCGGGACCTGCGCACCCGCAACCTCCTCACCGGCACCCCCGCCGCCCGCCTCGCCGATGCCAAGCGCCAGGTGCTCCAATCGAGCCTTGCCGCCGAGCTGGAGGCGCTCACCACGCTCGCCCGCGACGGCCTCGACCGTGACATGCAGGAAGGCGACCTCACGGACGGCGCCATCCGGCAGGCGGTGGCCGCGCTGCTGGTGCATTGCCCGGTCTATCGCTCCTATGCCACCTGGGACCGCCACGCGCCGGAGGACGAGGCCATCTGGGATGCCATCGGCGAGGCGCTCGTCGCCGCCGAGGACCCGCTCACCGCCGCCGCCGCCGCCGTGCTGCTGGACCGGCTGCGCAATCCCCGCATCGACAGCGACCGCCGCTTCCGCCAGCGCTTCCAGCAATTGAGCGGGCCGGCCATGGCAAAGGGGTTCGAGGACACCGAGCTTTATCGCCATCCCGTGCTCCTGTGCGTCAATGAGGTGGGCGGCAGCCTCCTGCATCCCGCGCGGGACGGAGGCGAAATGCACGACCTCCAGATGGTACGCGCGGCGGCCGGCGCCCGGGACCTCACGCCCCTCGCCACCCACGACACCAAGCGCGGCCCCGACACCCGCGCGCGCCTCGCCGCCTTGAGCGCCATGCCCCAAGCCTGGCTCGACCTCCTGGAAGAGACGCGCGAGGCCTGCACCGCCTTGGCGCGGGAGGAGGAGGGCGTGCTTCAGCCGGACCTGCTCGATCAGGTTCTGATCCTGCAGACCCTCGTCTCGGTCTGGCCCGTGAGCGTTGCGCGCATGGGCGAATATCTCACCAAGGCCCTGCGGGAAGCCAAGCGCCACACCAATTGGGAGACGCCAAACGAAGCCTATGAGGCCCATGCGCAAGCCTTCAGCGCGGCGGTGATCGAAGGCGAAGACGGCGCCAGCGTGCGCGACGCGCTCGCCCGGCTGGCGGCGCGGCTGGAGCCGGCGGGGCGGCTTGTCAGCCTTGCCCAGGTGATCCTCCAGCACACCCTGCCCGGCACGCCGGACCTCTACCAGGGCACGGAACTCCGCGACTTCTCCCTGGTGGACCCGGACAATCGCCGACCCGTGGACTGGGACGCCCGCACGGCCGCCCTTGATGGCGGGGGAGAGCTGGATCCAGCCGACCGCGAGAAGTTCGGCCTCACCCGCCGCCTCCTGGCGCTACGCCGCGCGACGCCGGCCTTGCGGGGCGGGCTTTATCGTCCCTTGCGGCTCGCCCCCTCTCCCTGGGGCTGGTTCGGCTTCGAGCGGGAGGCGGACGGCGCCAAGGTGCGGGTGGTGGTGGCCACCCGCGTGCCGGAGGAAGCGGGCGAAGCGGCGCTCATGCGCTTCCTCGACCCCTGGCCCGACGGGGAGTGGCGGACGCTCGACGGCACCCTGCTTCAGGCCCCCGGCAACGAGATGACTCTCCCCATCCAGGCGCCCTTCCTCATCGCCAGCGCGCCGCTGCGGTGAGGGAGGCGCGGGCTGCGGACAACCTTTAGTTTATTTGTCTACATATAACTTTATCGCACTTTACGACGTAAAACTATATATTTGACTATATGGGTAGCCGCCTCGACACTTCCCCCGTCAACACGGATGACGCGGAATTCGGGTGGTATTGGGATGTCTCAGATTTTGACGACGGACTGGGCGGCGCGGGCAAAGGCTGTGGCGCTGCCGACCAAGGCCTTCATTGACGGCACGTCCGTCCCGGCCGCGTCCGGCAAGACCTTTCCCTGCGTGTTTCCCGGCACCGGCCAGGAGATCGCCCAGGTCGCCGCCTGCGAGGCGGAGGATGTGGACCGCGCCGTGCGCGTCGCCCGCGCCGCCTTCGAGGCCGGCACCTGGTCGCGCATGGCGCCCGCCGACCGCAAGCGCATCATGCTGCGCTTCTCCGAATTGCTGCTCGCCCATCGCGAGGAACTGGCGCTCCTTGAAACGCTGAACGTGGGCAAGCCCATCACCAGCGCCTTCAATGGCGACATCCCCAGCGCCGCCAATTGCATCGCCTTCTATGGCGAGGCCATCGACAAGATCTATGGCGAGGTGGCCCCCACCTCTTCCGACCTCACCACCCTCGTGATGCGCGAGCCGCTGGGTGTCGTGGCCGCGGTGGTGCCGTGGAATTATCCGCTCTCCATGACCGCCTGGAAGGTGGGCCCCGCGCTTGCCGCCGGCAATTCGGTGATCGTGAAGCCGGCGGAGCAGTCCCCCTTCACGGCGCTGCGCATGGCGGAACTGGCCACCGAGGCGGGCGTGCCGCCGGGCGTGCTCAACGTGCTGCCGGGCTATGGCGAGACCGCCGGCCAGGCGCTCGGCCTGCACATGGATGTGGACTGCATCACCTTCACCGGCTCCACCGAGGTGGGCAAGCTGTTCCTGCAATATGCCGGTCGCTCCAATGCCAAGCGCGTGAGCCTGGAGCTGGGCGGCAAGTCGCCTCAGATCGTGCTGGCCGACTGCGATGACCTGGACGCCGCCGCCCGCGCGGTGGCCGCCGGCATCTTCACCAATGCCGGCCAGGTGTGTAACGCCGGCTCGCGCCTGGTGGTGGAAGAGGCCATCCGCGAGGACCTCTTGGAGCGTGTCGCGGCCATCGCCAAGTCCCTGCGGCCCGGCGACCCGCTCAACGCCGACACCCGCCTCGGCCCGCTGGTGAGCGCCCCGCAGATGAGCCGGGTCATAGGCTATGTGGAGGGCGCCGCCGCGGCCGGCGCGCGCATCGTCACCGGCGGTGGGCGGGTGCTCACGCAGACGGGCGGCTATTTCGTCGAGCCCACCATTTTCGACGGCGTCGACAACCGCATGGCCATCGCCCAGGAAGAGGTGTTCGGGCCGGTGCTCGCCACCATTCCGGTGAAGGGCTTCGAGGAAGCCCTCACTGTGGCCAACGACACCATCTATGGGCTCGCCGCCTCCATCTGGACGCGGGACGTGAAGAAGGCCCACCGCGCGGCGCGCGCCATCCGGGCCGGCGTCGTGTGGGTGAACTGCTTTGATCGCGGCACCATGTCGGTGCCCTTCGGCGGCTTCAAGCAGTCCGGCTTCGGCCGCGACAAGTCCCTGCACGCCATCGAGAAATACATGGACCTGAAAGCGGTCTGGTTCGCGACCTGATCCGGAAACAACCGGTTGGTGAGGGGAAGGCACAGAACATGACACAAGACACGAAGGGAACGGGCACGAACGGCCTCAATCGCCGCTCGCTGCTCATCGGTGCATCCGTCGCTTTGGCGGCGCCTTTGGTCATTACGGGCCGCGCCCGCGCGGACACCACGCTCACCGTCACCTGCTGGGGCGGCGACTACCGCGCCGGCGTGGAACGGTGCTTTGCCAAGCCCTTCACCGAGGCCACCGGCATCGCCGTGCGCCTGGTTGATAATGCGGACCTTGCCCGCATGAAGGCGCAGGTGGAGAGCGGGCGCGTGGAATGGGACGTGTTCGACAGCGTCGGCCCGCAGATCACCGCCGGCGCCAAGGACAATCTGTGGGAGCCGGTGGACACCAAGATCGTCGACCGCTCCGACCTCTTCGCCCCCGGTGGCCCCACTTATGTGGGCACCTATATGTTCGCCGGCGGCCTCGCCTTCGACCCCAAGCGCACCCCTGCGGACAAGGCTCCCGCCGATTTCGCCGCCTTCTGGGATGTGAAGACCTATCCCGGCCGCCGCGGCCTGCGCCCGCGCATTTCCGAGACGCTGGAAATGGCGCTCATCGCCAGCGGCGTGGAGCCCTCCAAGCTCTATCCGCTGGACGTGGAGCGCGGCTTTGCCGCCCTCGACAAGATCAAGCCCCACATCAAGAAGTGGATCGAGACCACGCCGCAGACGGTGACGCTGGTCACCGCCAACGAGCTGGACTTCACCTATTCCTATATCAGCCGCGTGCGCCCGGCCGAGATCGGCGGGGCGTCCATCGCCATCTCCACCAAGCAGACGCTGAACTCGCTGGAATATCTGGCCGTGCCCAAGGGCACGCCCAATCGTGAGGCGGCCATGCGCTATGTGAACTTCGTCCTGAAGCCCGACCGGCAGACGGCGTTCGCGGAGATGCTCTTCTTCAGCCCCAACTCCAAGGCGGGCCTTGCCGCCGCGAGCCCCGCCGCGCGCCAATACATGCCGGACCTCAAGAACCCCGCCAATGCGGTGGTCAATGACGAATGGTGGTCCGACAATTACGCCAAGCTGCAGAAGCGCTTCACGGAGTGGCTGCTGATCTGACGGAAGGCGGGCGCGGGTTTCCAAAACGCCCGCGCCCCCTTTCTGCCTGACCTCCTGCGCGCCGCAAGGCGTGATGCCCCGTGCCTTGCGGCCGCACCCGAGGCACTCTTACGGGCGGCCTCTCGCAGGCCCGTTCCCGAAGGCCGTTCCGAAAGGCCCCCGCATGCCCGGTGCCGCGCCATGAACCATGCCCTGGAAACCCGCTTCGTGGCGCTGCTGCTGGCGCCGCTGATGGTGGTGATGCTGCTCTTCTTCCTGCTGCCCGCCGGCTCCATCATCTGGACCAGCCTGCACGGGGCCAAGCTCGACCCCTCCACCTATCTGGACCTGCTGACCAGCGCGCTGTTCCACAAGGTGCTGACCACCACGCTCGTCATCGGCATCCAGGCGACCCTGGTGACCCTGGTGGTGGGCTATGCCATCGCCATGCACCTGGCCCGGCTGTCCCCGCGCCACCGGGCGGTGATGATGATCTTCGTCATGCTGCCCTTCTGGACCTCCATCCTGGTGAAGAGCTTCGCCTTCACCATCGTGCTCGGCGATGCGGGCCTCGTGAACCGCGCCATCGCCTTCGTGTTCGGCAACAAAGAGCCGATCCAGATGCTGTTCAACCGCACCGGCGTGCTCTTGGGCATGCTGAACTTCCTGCTGCCCTTCATGGTGCTGCCCATCCTGAGCAACCTGATGGCGCAGGACCCGGCCTTGGCGCGGGCGGCGCAGACCATGGGGGCGGGGCCGCTGCGCATCTTCCTGCGCATCACCTTGCCGCTCAGCCTGCCGGGCGTGCTCTCGGGCGTCCTCATGTGCCTGTCGCTGGCCATCGGATCCTACATCACGCCGGCTCTTCTGGGCGGGCGAACGGACATGATGCTGGCCAACCTCGTGGACTTCTACACCCGCCAGACGCTGGACTGGCCCGCCGCCTCCGCAATCGCCGTGATCCTGCTGGTCATCACCGGCACCATCGTCGCCTTGCTCACCCGCGTGCGGGGCGGGCAGGCGGAAGTGCTGTGAGGGCGCCATGAACGAACTGGTCGACCGCACCACGCGCTTCTGGCGGGCCACCGGGGGCTTTGTCGCCTGGGCCGGCTATCTCTTCCTGCTGATGCCGACGCTCATCATCATCCCGGTGTCGCTCAACGGCTCGCAGAACCTCACCTTCCCGCCCGAGCGGCTCTCGCTGGCTTTGTTCGCGCAATTCTTCGCCGATCCCTCCTGGTGGGGCGCGGCCTTGCAGAGTCTCAAGATCGCGGTGGCCTCCACCCTGCTCACCCTGGCACTGGCGGTGCCCGCCGCCTATGCGCTGGTGCGGGGCGACTTCTTCGGCCGGCGGGCGCTGAACCTCTTCCTCATGAGCCCCATCCTCGTGCCGGTGGTGGTGCTGGGCTTGGGTTTCTACCTGAATTTCAACACCTTCCGGATCGGCGGCACGGATCTGGCCTTGGTGCTCGCCCACACCATCCTGATCGCCCCCTTCGTGGTGGTGTCGGTGAGCGCGGGCCTGCGCCAGATCGATCCGGCGCTGGAGAGCGTCGCCATCATCATGGGCGCCTCCCGCGCCCGGGTCTTCTTCCAGGTGGTGGTGCCGCAGATCAAGGATTCCCTGGTGGTGGGAGCGCTGCTGGCCTTCCTCATCTCCTTCGACGAGGTGGTGGCGTCCTATTTCGTCGCCGCCCCCGCAACAACGACGCTGCCGGTGAAGATGTACAGCGCCCTGCGCTGGGAAATCTCCCCCGTCATCGCCGCCGTTTCCGCCATGCTGACCGTGCTCTCGCTCGTCTTCAGCATCGCTCTGATCGCCCTGCGCAAGTCTCCCCGAGGTCACTGATGTCCAAGGTTGAAGTCCTGTCCGCGCCCGTGCGCCCCGTCGCCGAGCGGCGCGCCGCCATCGAGGCGGAGCCGCTGCCGGACAATATGGCCGCCCTCATCGAAATGGTCGCCGCCGACGTGCCGGACCAGCTGGCCTGGCACTTCTTCGAGAGCGACGAGCGCGCCACCTATGGCGAGGTCAAAGCCGCCGTCCATGCCCTCGCCCACGGCTTTGCCCGCCATGGCGTGCGCAAGGGCACGCGGGTGGCGGTGATGCTGCCCAACATCTCGGCCTTCCCCCTCACCTGGCTGGCGCTCGGTGTCATAGGCGCGGTGATGGTGCCAGTGAACGTGAATTATCGCGAGCGGGAACTGGCCTATGTGGTCAATGACAGCGAGGCGGAATTCCTGGTGCTGCACGAGAGCGTGCGTCCCATCTTTGAAGCCGCCCGCACCGAGGGCGCCATCACCGTGCCGGCGGAACGGTCCTTCCTGGTGGATGGAATGGCGGCGGGTCATCCGTCCTGGGAGGCCTGCCGGGTAGAGGGGGCCGGACCCTATGTGCCGGACGCGCCCGTCGGCCATGACGATCTTCTGAACATCCAGTACACCTCCGGCACCACCGGCTATCCCAAGGGCTGCCTGCTGGCGCAGGATTATTGGCTGGTGGCCGGCAAGGTGAACGCCACCCGCGACGGGCGCATCTATCGGCGGATTCTTGCCTCCACGCCCTTCTTTTACATGGATCCCCAGTGGCTGCTGCTGATGACCTTTTATCAGCGCGGCACGCTCTATGTGGCGGCCAAGCAAAGCGCCTCGCGCTTCATGTCCTGGGTACGGGCCTACAACATCAATTTCTGCCTGCTGCCCTTTCTCGCCTTCAAGCAGCCGCCCCACCCGGATGATGCCCGCAACGCCATCGTCCGCGCTAATGTCTATGGCCTGCCGAAAGCCATGCATGCGGCGGTGGAGGAGCGCTTCAACCTGGTGGCGCGGGAAGCCTTCGGCATGACGGAGCTGGGACCCACCCTCTTCATGCCCATCGAGGCCACCGACATGGTGGGCTCGGGCGCCTGCGGCCAGCCCGGCCCCTTCCGCGAATGCAAGGTGGTGGACGCCGAGGGCCGACCCGTGAAGCCGGGCGAAGAGGGCGAGATGGTGGTGCGCGGCAAGGGCATTTTCCGCGGCTATTACAACCGCCCCGATGCCACCCGCGAGGCCTTCCTGGACGGCTGGTTCCGCACCGGCGACGTGTTCCGGGTGGATGAGCGCGGCTATTTCACCATCGTGGGCCGCACCAAGGACATGATCCGCCGCTCCGCCGAGAACATCGCCGCCCGCGAGGTGGAAGGGGTGCTGCAGGCCTCCGGCGTGGTGATGGAGGCGGCCGTCGTCGGCGTGCCCGACGAGACCCGCGGCGAGGAAATCAAGGCCTATCTGGTGCTGGAAGAGGGCGAGGCACCGGACGCGGCGACGCTGGAGGCGGTCATCGCCCATTGCCAGCGCAACCTTGCCCCCTTCAAGGTGCCGCGCTTCTACGAGTTCCGCACCGCCCTGCCCAAGACCCCCTCGCTGAAGGTGGCCAAGCACGTGCTCAAAGCCGAGCAGGCGGACCTGCGGGTCAATTCCTATGACCGGGTGACCGCCGGCTGGCACCTGAAGGACTCAGCCCGGAAGGACACCGCAAATGCGTGATGCCCGCTACGACGTCATCATCATCGGCGCCGGCCATAACGGCCTCGTCTGCGGCGCCTATCTTGCCCGTGCCGGCCAGAAGGTGCTGGTGCTGGAGCGCCGGCCCCTCATCGGCGGGGCCTGCGTCACCGAGGAGGTGTGGCCCGGCTACAAGGTGTCCACCGCCGCCTATGTGATGGCGCTCCTCCAGCCCAAGGTGATCCTGGACCTGGAGCTGGCGCGCTATGGCTATGAGATCCTCAAGCCCCCGCCCATGTTCCAGCCCTTCCCGGACGGGCGCTCGCTGACCTTCTTTGACGAGGAGGACCGCACCTGTGCGGAGATCGCCAAGTTCTCCAAGAAGGATGCGGCCGCCTATCCCGAATATCGGCGCTATATGAGGCGGCTTGCGCCCATCATGCGCGAGATCATCTGGGACACGCCCTTCAACGTCTCGTCCAACCCGCGCGACCTGCTGTCCGCCGCCCGCTTCCTGTGGGGCAAGCGCGGCTATGTGGGGGACTTCTACCAGCTCTATGATCTGCTGACGCTGAGCGCCCATGACGTGCTCAGCCACTGGTTCGAGAACGACGCCATCCGCGCGGCGCTCGGCTTCTACGCCACTGGCGGCGGCGGCAGCGCCAGCCTGCGTTCCCCCGGCACCGGCTATGTGCTGCTGCGGCCCCTGGTGCGCGACCATGAGACGGCGGCCGGCGGCTGGGGCTTCGTGCGTGGCGGCATGGGCGCCATCAGCGGCGCCATCGCCGCCTCCGGCAAGGCCCATGGCATGGAGGTGCGCACCGATGCGGAGGTGGCCTCCATCCTGGTGGAGAATGGCCGCGCCGCCGGCGTGGTGCTTGCCTCCGGCGAGACGCTGCGGGCGGGGCGCGTCGCCGCCAATGCCAGCGCCCGCACCACCTTTACCCGCCTGCTGGACGCCCGCCATGTGCCGGCGGAGGTGACGCAATCGGTCCAGAACCTGCGGGCGCGGGGCTCGGTCTACAAGGTGCATCTGGCGCTGGACGCCCTGCCCCGCTTCAGCGCGTTCGATCCCGCCGCCGCCGGCTTCCCCTATCCCGCCCAGGTGCGGATCGGGCCGAGCGTGGATTATCTGGAGCAGAGCTTCGATCCGGCCAAATATGGCGACTATGCCCGCCATCCCTTCATGGTGGCCATGACGCCCACCGTGCTGGACGAGACCCTGGCCCCGCCCGGCCGGCATTTCATGAGCATCATGGCCGGCCATGCGCCCTATGACCTGAAGGGCGGCTGGACCGACGCCGCCCGCGAGGCCATTGGCGATGCGGTGGTGGATACGCTGGAAACCTACGCCCCCGGCTTCAAGGCCCTTGTCCGCGAGCGTCACATCTATTCCCCGGCGGACCTGGAGCGCGTGTTCGACCTGCCCGGCGGCCATGTGCACCATGCGGAGATCAGCGCCGACCAGATGTTCATGCGCCGCCCGGCGCCGGGCTATGCGGACTATCGCACGCCGGTGCCCGGCCTCTATCTGTGCGGCGCCTCGGTGCATCCCGGCGGCGGGGTAACCGGCGTGCCCGGCCACAATGCCGCCCGCGAGATCCTGCGCGATGCCAAACGTCGTTGATCGCGTCGTTGATCCCCTTGCGATCGCCCGCCGCCTTTGCGGCCCGGCTTGCCGTTTTCAGGAGTTGCCCCGGTGTCGATGATCGAGATTGAACGGCTGACCAAGAGCTATGGCGACTTCCTCGCGGTCGCCGAGTTCAACCTCACCGTGGCCAAGGGCGAGTTTGTCAGCCTGCTGGGTCCGAGCGGATCGGGCAAGACGACGCTGCTCAACCTCATTGCCGGCATGACACGGCCCTCCTCCGGCACCATCCGCATCGATGGCGTGGATGTCACCAACCTGCCGCCCAGCAAGCGCGACTTGGGCATGGTCTTCCAGAACTATGCCCTCATGCCCCACATGAGCGTGTTCGAGAACATCGCCTTTCCGCTGCGCGTGCGCCGGGTGCCCAAGGCCGAGATCAAGCGGCGGGTGGCCGAGGCGCTGGACCTCATTCGCATGCCCCATGTGGCCGCGCGCATGCCGCGTGAATTGTCGGGCGGCCAGCAGCAGCGCATCTCGCTCGCCCGCTGCATGGTCTATCGCCCCGCTCTGATCCTCATGGACGAGCCGCTGGGCGCCCTCGACAAGAAGCTGCGCGAGGAAATGCAGATCGAGATCAGCCGGCTGCACCGGGAATCCGGCATCACCATGCTGTGCGTCACCCACGACCAGGAGGAAGCGCTCTCCATGTCCGATCGCATCGTGCTGATGCGGGAGGGGCGGTGCGTGCAGGTGGGTACGGCGGACGAGCTTTATTTCAATCCCGCCTCTTCGTATGTGGCTGACTTCATCGGCCACTCCAACCAATTGCCCTGCACCGTGGCGGGCGAGGCGGCCGAGCGACTGGTCATCGCGCTCGGCAACGGTTCGTCGCGCCAGGTGCCGCACCCGGCTTTCCCGGCCGCCCAGGGCTGCGCCGCCATGCTCCATGTGCGCCCGGAGAGCGCCAACATCGCCGCCGCCCCGGACGAGACCCATGCGCTGAAGGGCGTGCTGGAGACCTCCATGGTGGTGGGCAGCTGCATCAAGCATGTGGTGCGGCTGGAGAATGGCGACACCTTCCTGGTTCAGGAGCTGAACCACCGCCTGCGCGCCCGGCCGGTGCTGGGCTCCACCGTCTATGTGGGCTGGCCGGCGGATGCCGCCCAGCTCCTGCCCGTCGACTGATCCCGGGAGGCCGCCATGCTCATCGATTTTTCGAGCCGCCCGCCGCTGCCGCAATTCCAGAAGACGGCCGGGCACCTCGCCAATTACCGCCGGGTCTACAAATCCAGCGAGACCGCCAGCGCCGCCGAGATCGGCCCCGACGCCTTCGCCGATTATCTGGCCTCCTACGAGGCCGTGGACGCCCGCCACATCGTCATCAAGGCGCGGGATCTCACCACCACCTTCGGCTTCAAGATTGCCAATGAGGACGTGGCGGAGTTCTGCGCCGGACAGGGCGGCCGCTTCATCGGTTTTGCCGGGGTGGACCCCCACAAGGGCGCGGCGGCGGTGGACGAGTTGCGCCATGCGGTGCGCGACCTCGGCCTCAAGGGCCTCAACCTGCAATGCTTCGAACTGCGCCTGAAGCCCAACGACCCGCTGCTCTTCCCGCTCTATGAGGCGTGCCTGGAGCTCAATATCCCCGTCAACATCCATTGCGGCATCAACTTTTCCACCGCCAGCCTCCTGGATTATGGGCGCCCCGCTTATCTCGACGAAGTGGCCGGCGCCTTTCCGGACCTGCGCATCTGCGCCTCCCCGCCCGGCTGGCCCTGGGTGCAGGAATTGATCGCGGTGGCCTGGCGGCACAAGAACCTGAATATCGGCATCGTCTCGGTGCGCCCGAGCCTCCTGGAACGGCCCCATGCGGGCTATGAGGCGCTCCTCGTCTATGGCGCCAAGGTCTTGAAAGACCAGATCATCTTCGGCACCGGCTTTCCCATGCTGCCGGTGGCGCGCACGGTGGCGGAGCTCGACGCCCTGCCCATTCCCGACCATGTGCGCGCCCGATGGAAATACCACAACGCGGCCGCCTTCCTGGGGCTGTGAGTCCCAAGACCGCCATGGCTCGACACCCGGAAAGCGCAAGGCTACCCTCGCCGCAAAGCGGGATTTCCGCGCACCCGCTGGCGCCGCGCGGGGGGAGCCAGCCCGGTTTCGCCATGAACATCCGTCACCTGCTGATCGTCGATTTGGTGATGGACCTGGGCTCGGTGAGCGCGGCGGCCCGGCGGCTGCGGGTGTCCCAGCCCTCCATCACCAAGACCGTGCATCTGGCGGAGCAGGAACTGGGCATTCCCCTCTTCCGCCGCGTGGGCGGGCGCCTCCAGCCCACGCCGGAGGCCCAGCTTCTCCTGCCGGAGGTCAAGCGCCTCGCGGGCTTTGTGGAAAACCTGCGGGACCTGGCCGACCAGATCCGCGACGGCCGCTCGGGGCGCATCCGGCTGGCCACCTCCTCCTCCATCGCCAATTCCATCGTGCCCGACGCGGTCGCCTTGCTGCGGCAGGATTGGCCCAGCCTGTCCGTGGACGTGATGGCCTATGCCACCAAGGACGCCATCGAGCAGGTGAGCCGCAACGAGGCGGATCTGGCCATCGCCGACGTGGCGGTGCGCGATCCCGGTCTTGAGGCCTCCGTCCTGTGCGAGGCGGACATGGTGTGCGTGCTGCCCCGCGACCATCCCCTGGCGAGCGCGCCCCACTTGAGCGCGAAGGCCCTTTCGGGCGAATCCATCATCACCTTTTCCGATACGACGACGCTCGGCCGGGCGGTGCGCGGCGCCTTCCACGAGACCCAACCCCGCTTCCAGATCGCCAGTACGGTGAACCAGTCCACCGCCGCCTGCGCCATGGTGGCGCGGGGGCTGGGTGTGGCCATCATCGATCCCTTCCCGGTGCTGGCGGGGGCCTATGGGGGTCTCGCCATGGTGCGCTTCGTGCCGGAACTGGCCATCCGCCCCGTCCTGGTCAAGCGGCGCGACCTGCCCCAGTCGCAACTGGCGCTCGCCTTCCAGACCGCCATCCGCGCCGCCATCTCGCAGATCGCCGCCCGCTCCGATGTGCTGCGCGAGGTGAAGGAATAAAGGACGGCGTCACGCCGCCGGGGCGCCCAGCTGGTTCTGGCCCGCTTCCACCAGCGCCTGCGCCAGTTCGGTGCGGCGGAAGGGCTTGTTGAGGCGCACCAGATTCTCGGCCACCCGGGGGTCGTCCGCATAGCCGGTCACCAGCACCACCGCCACGCCGGCGGCCTTCACCGCATCGGAATGGGCAAGCTCCGCCCCCGTCATGCCGGCCATCAGGTGGTCCGTCACCAGGACGGTGGGCTTGAGGCCCTGCCCCAAAAGGTGCAATGCCTGTTCCGCAGAACTTGCCACCGCCACCTGATAGCCAAGGTCGTTCAGCATTTCCGCGGTGGAGATGCGCACCAATTGCTCGTCCTCCACCAGCAATACGGTGCCTCGCCCCGTCGTGACATCCCCTTCCATGGGGCGGGATGGCTCCGGCGCGAGGTCGGCGGCCACGGGCAGCCACAGATCCGCGCGGGTGCCAAGCCCCACCCGGCTGTGCAAGGTCAGGCCGCCACCCAGTTGCGCGGCGAGGCCATGCACCATGGACAGGCCGAGGCCCGTGCCCTTGCCGATGCCCTTGGTGCTGAAGAAGGGTTCCACCGCGCGGGCCAGCGTCTCCGCATCCATGCCGGTGCCGGTATCGGCCACGGACAGGCGCAAATAGCGGCCCGGCGGCAACTTGGCGGCATGATCGGCGCCGACCTCCTCCTCCTGCGCGGAAATGTGCAGCTGGCCGCCGTCGGGCATGGCATCGCGGGCATTCACGGCGAGGTTCAGAATGGCCATTTCCACCTGGTTGGCGTCGGCATGGGCGGGCGGCAAGTTATCGGGCGCGTCCGCGGTGACCTTGATGCGCGGGCCGGAGGTGGAGGCCACCAGTTCGCCCATGCCCTTCACCAGGGCCGCCAGATCCACCGAGGTGGGCTGGAGCGGCTGGCGGCGGGCGAAGGCCAGCAGGCGCTGCACCAAGGTCTTCGCCCGCTCGGCGGCCTGCAGCGCGCCCTCGATGAGCGGTCTGGTGCGCTCATCGCCCACATTGCGGCGCTGGAGCAGGTCCAGCGAGCCGATAATGGGGGTGAGCAGATTGTTGAAATCGTGGGCGACGCCGCCGGTGAGCTGGCCCATGGCCTCCAGCTTCTGCGACTGGCGCAGTGCCTCCTGGGCGCGCACCAGTTCGGCCGTGCGCTCAATGATGCGCTGTTCCAGCGTCTCGTTGAGGCGCTTGAGGCCCTCCTCGGCGAGCTTGCGCTCGTGATTGTCCTCGGTCGTGCCGTACCATTTGACGATGGCGCCGCTCTCGTCGCGGCGGGGAAAGGCGCGCGAGCGTGCCCAGCGCACCTCGCCATTCCTGCGCAGGATGCGCAGCTCCACGTCGAAGGGCTCGCCCGTCTCCACTGCCTTGCGCCAGGCGGCCAGGCACCGGGCGCGGTCTTCCTCGTGGATGCCGTGCGTCCAGCTTTCGCAGAGCCCACTCGTCCCGGTCCAGGCGGACCAGCGCTCGGCCACGCGGTCGAACTGGCCGTCGGGGGTGGCGGTCCAGGCCACCTGGGGGTTCAGCTCAACGGCGAAGCGGTAATGGGCCTCGCTCTCCTTCAGCGCCTCGTCATTGAGCCGGCGCTGGGTGATGTCGTTGAAGAGCACGGCCACGCGCCGTTCCTCCGGCCGCCCCACCCGATAGGCGAAGACATCGAACCAGCGCCCCTCCAGGGCCGTGGCCGCCTGCTCGAAGCGGCGCGGCTCGCCGGTGCGAGCCACCTCGCCATAGATCTCGAACCAATGGCGTTCATGGTCGGGCGCGATCTCGCGCATGCGGCGCCCCACCGCGTCGCGCACGCCCGTGAGCCGCTCGAAGGCGGGGTTGACCTCCAGGAAGAGATAGTCGCGCGGCTTGCCCTTCTCGTCGAACTCCACCTCGAAGATGCAGAAGCCGGATTCGATGGAATTGAACAGGCTGCGATAGCGCTCCTCGCTGAGCGCCAGGGCGGTGGCCGCCTCGCGGGCGACGCGGCGGTCGCGCGCTTCGCGCAGCGCCCGCTCCACCACCATGGGCACGCGGGCAAGGTCGCGCTTGGTGACATAGTCGGTGGCGCCGGCCCGCATGGCCTCGGTGGCCCGCTCCTCGCCCAGCACGCCGGAAATGAAGATGAACGGCGTCTGCGGCTGCCGCTCGCGGGCGATGGACAGCGCGTCGAGGCCGAGGAAATCGGGGATCGAATAGTCGGAGAGGATGAGGTCGTAGGCGCGGTGCGCCAGCGCGGCCTCGTAGGCGGCGCGGATGGAGACCTGCGTCACCTCGGGCGCACCCTCCACCTTGCGCAATTGGTGGGAGATGAGCTCGGCATCGACGGGGCTGTCCTCAAGCAGGAGGAACTGGAGCGGGGTCGCCATTGCCGTCAGATGTCTCCAGGTGGGGGCTCGTTCAGGACCGCCCAGAACACGCCGAGATCCCGAATGGCATTGAAGAAGGCGGAAAATTCCACGGGCTTGACCACGAAGGAATTGACGCCGAACTGGTAGGAGCGAACGATGTCGCTCTCCTCGCGGGAGGAGGTGAGCATCACGATGGGAATGGCGCGCAGGCGTGGATGGCGCTTGACACGCTCCAGCACCTCCAGCCCGTCCACCTTGGGCAGTTTCAGGTCGAGCAGCACCACGGCCGGATGTCCTGTGTCCCGGTTCGCGTGCTGGCCTTCGGAGAAGATGAAGTCGAGGGCTTCCACGCCGTCGCGGGCGACGATGATGTCGTTCGCCAGCTTGGTCTTCTTGAGGGCGGCCAGGGTGAGTTCCACGTCCGCCGGATTGTCCTCCACCAGGAGGATGGGCCTAAGTGTCCCCACGGCCTTTTCCTTTCGCATGTCTGGGCAGGGAGAAGCTGAAGGTCGCGCCCTGCCCCACGGCGCCCTTGGCCTGCACGCTGCCTCCATGACGGTCGATGATGCGCTTGGTGAGCGCGAGGCCGATCCCCGTCCCCTCGAAATCCTCCGGCCGATGCAGGCGCTGGAACACCTGGAAGAGCTTGCCGCCATAGGCCATGTCGAAGCCGATGCCATTGTCGGTGACGGTGTAGACGACCAAGTCGCCCTCCTCCCGGCCCTCCACACGGATCCGGGTGGGATCGCACCCACGGGTATATTTCACCGCATTCTCAACGAGGTTGAACAAGGCTTGGCGCACCAGGGAGGGATCGCCCCAGCACGGCGGCAGCGCCCCCACCTGCCATTCGATCACCCGCCCGGTCTCGGTGGCATCGAGGCTGTGCCGCACCTCCTCCATGACCTTGGTCATGTCGATGCGCGAGGTCTTCAGGCTGGCGCGGCCAAGCTGCGAGAAGTGCAGGAGGTCATCCACCAATTGCCCGGCCGAGAGGGCGGCGCGGGAAATGCCTTCCAGATAATGGTGGGAGAGCGGCTTCAGGCCCGGCTCCTCCTCCGCCAGCAACTGGGCATAGCCGGCGATGTGGCGGAAGGGCGCCCGCAGATCGTGGGAAATGGAATAGGAGAAGGCCTCCAGCTCCTTGTTGGAGCGCTGCAATTCCTCGGACAATTGGGCCCGTTCCTCGGCGCGCTGGAGCACGAAATTGACCACCGCCACGCGGAAATCGGCCGCCGACAGCAATTCCGCCTCCCGCCAGGGTGTGGACCGATGACGCACCTGCTCCTTCCAGCTTTCGAACGAGCGGCGGGGATGAAGGCGGCCGGCCGCGTCCTGCTGCTTGGCGGTGGCGGGATCGCCGCCCCAGGTGACGGTGCGGATCACTTCCGGCCGGAACCATATGATGAAGCTGGCATGGAGGCGGGAAATGGGAACGGCCAGGATGCCGCTCGCCACATCCGCCATGTCGAGGCCCTTCGGCCAATGGCGGGAAAGGCAATCGGTGGCGAAGGCTTGCTCGATCTTCTGCGTCCGCAGCCATTCGGCCAACTCCGCCACCTGCTCGGCGGACGGCGTGATGCCGGCGGTCAGCACAGTGCCCTCGGTGAGGACGGCCGCACCTTGCGCATTGACGATGTCGAGCCACTGCACCGCCCGTTCCACCAGCCCGGCCTGGAAGGCGGGCGCCCGGGCCAGATGGGCCACAAGCTCCGTCTGCACCTGGTGCAGGCGCAGCCGCTCCGTGACCTCCGCCCCGCGTTCGCGGGCATCGATCTGTTGGGCCACCATGCGACCGAGAAAATCACAGGCAGCGCGCACCTGCGCGCCCACGCGGCGCGCCTGCGCATGGTGGCACGAGATCAGCCCCCAGAGCTTGCCGGACACCATGAGGGAGATCGACATGGACGCCGCCGTGCCCATGTTGCGCATATATTCCAGATGCACCGGCGAGACGCTGCGCAGGGCCGCGAAGCTCAGGTCCAGCGGCGCCCCGTCCAGCGGGCTCAATTCCGGCACCAACGGCACGGGCGCATAATCGCAGGTGGGGATGATGCGCAGGCGGTTGAGGCGATAAAGGTCGCGCGCCTGGGCCGGGATATCTGACGCGGGAAACCGCAGGTCCAGATAGGAGGGCAGCGCCCCATCGCCGTCCTCGGCGAGGACGGTGCCGTTCCAGTCCTCGTCGAAGCGGTAGATCATCACCCGGTTGAAGCCGGTGAGCCGGCGCACCCGCGCCGCCACCGCCTCCGCGAGGCGCAACGTGTCCGGAAGCGCCTCACTTTCCTCCAGAAAGTCGCGCAGGACGGGATAGAAGGTCTCGCTCGGATCGCCCAGATCGCAGGCCGGTTCGAATTCCACCAGCAGCCCCTGCGGCGTGCGGTGGGCCGAGACCTCGAACATGCGGTCGGCGATCGCCTGCGCCTTGAGATAGAAGCCATCCTGTCCCGCACTCCAGCGGGCGATGTCGTCCAACAAGGTTCCCCCGCCCAGCGGCAGGTCCGCAATCCGGGGCGTACGCTCCGCGGCCACTGGGAAGCCGAGAATATCGGCGGCATTGGCGCTCGCCTGCACCACCGCGAGATCGTCCGGGCGCAGCACCAGCAAGGCGCCATGGGGCTGCACGCCACCGGGAATGCGGATGGGCTCCTGGGCGCAGGCCTCCAGGAGGTCGGGCCGTGATGCCTCCCTCATGACACGGGGTCCAGGCAAGGCGGCGGGGTCGCCGACAAGGCTGCGGGCGCGCCGGGAAGGAGGCGCGCAGTCGCCTCCAGATAGGCCCCGAAGGTCCGGTGCGCGGCCGCGATCATGCGCCCCCGATCCGCCCGCGCCTCGCGCCCCGCCAAGGTGGTGAGAAACCCGCCCCACAGACGCTCTCCGGCGCCATGGGCGAGGAAGGTCATCGCGGGGCGCGTGGCGGCCTGCTTCGGGAGGTGGCGCAGCATCATGGCATGGCCGAGGCGCGAGCCTTCGAGCACGTAGAGCGCGCCCAGCATCTCGTCCGCGCCCGCCAGCGGAGCGAAGGGCGCCGGTGCGGGCCGGCCGAGGCCGAGGACGGCAAGATCCGCCTCCAGCGCCGTCCGGCGCACGCGGCGCGGCCAGTCATCGAACAGGGCGGCGACGCCCGCATGCTCCAGTTGAAGCTCCACGGGGCGAAGGGCTGCCGCATGGATGTGCAGGAAGCGGCCATAGTCGGAGGCATCCATGAGGTTCAACTCGGAAAGGGCGCCATCGAGCCGGGCGTGGTGCCCTTCCGTCTCTTGCTTCAGGAATCCTCTCAGGGTCATGTCCAGGTCCGTTGCGGCGTCGGACCCGTGGCCCGGCGGGAAAGGGGTAAGGGCAAAAAGCCCTCGGGTCCCCTCAACGCGACCTGCCCCATATTGTTCCGCTTCCGCCTGGGCGAGCGCCCTTCCGGCGCGCCCTTGCCGCCCCTCCCGACCGGCCTCAGGCGCCGAGCACTGCAACACCTCCTCGGCGCAGGCGCTGGCCATTCATGGTGCGCAGCATAGTGATGCATGCGCGGACCCATGTACCGGCCGACCAGGCGGGCGCGCCCTTCCTGGTCTTCATCGCGCGGGGCATCGGCCGTGCCGAGATCGAACGCCCCCCGCCCGCACCTGCCCACGGACGGCACAGGCGGCCGTGGCCTGAACGGCCAAGGGAGCCGCCTGACCGCCGTCAGCGCCGCCCTTTGGCCAGCATCGCCGCCTTGTCGAAGGCCACATGGGGGCCGAAGCACAGAGCCACATTGTCGTGCGTCTTCACGCTGGCCGCATCGAGCCGCACCGCCCCGCTTTCCGTCCACAGCGAGCCCGGCCGGCCATTCACCCACTCGTCCGGCGGCAAGAGGGTGGAGGCGCGCATGGTCACGTCCCAGATGCCATAATGGTGGGGCACCACCAGATGGGCCTTGAGCCGCGCCGCCACCTCCTCCACCTGGGCATAGCTCATCACATGCTGTGAGCCGTCCACCGGCAGGAGGGCGATGTCCACCGCACCGATGGCGTCCCAGACGTGCTCGGGCGGGTTGGGCCGGTTGTCGCCCCAATGGAGGATCTTCAGCCCGGCCACCTCCACCAGGATCAGGCAATTGTCGAAGGAGCGGGCATTGTCGGGGGGCGTGGTGCGCGTGTCGGTGAGGCGGCGCGTCATCTCCGCCCAGTCATAGGCATTGTGGCTGCTGTCGGACACATGCTTGTCGGCGATGCCGGTGATCTTCACGTCGGCGAACGAATAGGTGCCGATCAGCCGGTCCAGGATGACGTTGGCGCTCAAGACATGCACGCCGTCATGGTCGAAATGGGCGTGGGTGGACAGCGCGATGTCCACGGTCTCGGCCGGGAAGTCGTAATGATACCAGTCCCAATTGCCCCAGGGCGGGTTGCGCCAGGGATCGATCATGAGCGTCAGTCCCGCGGGCGTGGTGATGCGGAAGGCGGAGCCGCCGAAAAAGGCGAGCTCGATGCTGCCCTCCCCTGTCGGCCCGAGCGCCTTTTCCTGCAGCGCGATCATATGGTTGTGGTTCTCGCGCTGGCGCCAGGCCCACAGGCCCTCATTGCGGCGGTCGCTCATGTGGAACTCCCATCTTTGGAGGCGGCGGCCGGCGTCCCGTCCACCAGGACCCGGCCCTTCTTGATGACCCAGGCGGCGGAGTTGGCGCCGAAGCGGAAGGCGAGCTGGCGGAAGTCGGGCACGTCGAAGATCACCACGTCCGCCTGCTTGCCCGGCGTGAGGGAGCCGATGCGATCCCCACGCCGGATGGCCTTCGCCGCGTTCAAGGTGACGCCCAGCAGCGCCTCCTGCGGGGTGAGGCCGGACAGGCGGCAGGCAAAGCCCATGGAGGCCTGCTGAGACAGGTGCCAGCAGACCGGGCACAGATCCGTGCCCACCGCCACATTGACGCCCGAGCAGATGAAGCGCCGGGCGTCCACCGGATGACGGTGGCCGATGGCGAAATCGAAGCCGGGGAAGAAGGCCACGGAGGTGCCCGCATCGGCCAGCGCGCGCAGGTCGCCGTCGGAGAGCATGTTGCCGTGGTCGACGCTGGCCGCGCCCATCTCGGCGGCAAGGCGTGCGCCACCCACATTCACCCGCGCATCGGTGTGGAGCTTGGCACCAAGGCCCGCATCGGCCCCCGCCTTCAGCACGCGGGCGCATTCGGCCACGGTGAACACGTCCGGGTCCACATAGACGTCGCAGAATTCGGCGAGGCCCTGTTCGGCCACCGCCGGAATGGTCTCGGCGATGATCGTGTCCAGATAGCGCTCCGCCTCCCGCTCCGGCCGGGCATGGGCGCCGAGATAGGTGCCGACGATCTCCAGACCCGTCAAAGCGGCGACGCGCTGGGCCGCCTCAAGGGAAGCAAGGTCGCAGGCGTGGCGTAGCGCATAGCCGGACTTGGTTTCCAGCGTGGTGGTGCCGGCGGCCAGCATGGTGCGGGCACGCGGCAAGGCAATGCGCGCCAACGCCTCGGCGGATAGCCCGGTGTTCGCCACCCGCGAGGCCGGCACGCCCCACGGCACACCCGAAGCCGTCAGCCCCGCATCGTCGAGGCCCTGGGTGCGCAGGAAATATTCGGCGGAGCGATCGCCCGCGAAGATGAGATGGGTGTGGCAGTCCACGAGCCCCGGCGTCACCGTGCCGCCGGCCGCGTCGATGATGCGGGTGCGGGCATCCATCAAAGGGCGGATTTCGTCCGCCGTACCCACCGCCAGGATGGTCTCGCCGGCAATGGCAAGGCAGCCGGCCTCCATCACGCCGATGCCATCGGGCCGGTCCGGCTCGCACAGGACCAACTGGCGGGCGCCCGTAATGACGAGGTCCGCCAGGGTCACGGGCGGACCGGAGACACGCGTCTTTTCTGTCAGATCTTCGGACAGCACCAGGTTGTTTCCTCTCGGACGCACGCCCCGTACGGGGCCGTGTCCCTCCCTGCTCGTTCCCGTCGCAGCGGCCAGCATGGGGGCGGGCCGCTCCATTGCGACCCTTGCTCACGAGCCGCTGCGAATACTGACCTACACCAGGGGGCGCGGCGGCGGCAAACAAGTCTAGATTGACGGATTGACTGATTTTCTATGAAATGATCTAATTAATTTTGTAATTGTACAGCTTTTAACTGTAGTTTTTTCAGTAATTGCAAATCTTCACGTAATTGCAGATACTGCCTGCACAAATTTCACGCAGCGATTCCACTGATCCCGCCATGCCCCATCCCTGTTAAAACAAAGCCCCGCCACCGCACCGCCCCCCCCTGGGCCCGCACGCGATGTCGACGCGCACGGTCTGCCCAGAAAACAATCAGTCAAGACTGCTTTTTTGTCGCGCGGCACCAAAGTGCCTATGGCAGGGTTCGAGCATGGACATCATCACCCCCACACGGCCGGAGCAGGAGACCTCGGACGGGCGCGAGCTGAAGGGCGCCGCCATGCGCGCCCGTCTGCGCGCCGCCACCGAGGAGCTGATCGCCGAAGTCGGCGTGAACGCGGCCTCCGCCGCCGCCATCGCCCAGCGCTGCGGCGTGTCGCGCGGCGCCATGCTGCATCACTATCCCACGCGCGATGATCTCATCATCGACACCGCCGCCCATTTCTGGCAGCGCGCCCGCGATATCGTGGCGGGCCTCGCCGATGACATGAGCGCGGGCCGCACGGACGTGCCCACCTTTGTCGGCCGCCTCTATGACGAGGTCTTCCGCGCCAACGCCCTCGTGACCATGCTGGACCTCATGGTGTCCGGCCGCTCCGACACCCGCGTGGGCGAGGCGGTGAACGAGATCCTCACCGACCTATTCCACTCCTATGAGGAACTGGGCGCCCGCGCCTTCCACACCTCGGGCCTGCCGCCCGAGCGCATCCACATCATCATCACCCTCATCGTCTCGACGCTGCGCGGGCTGAGGATCCAGGACAATATCGACCGCGACGAGAAGCGCGTGCGCGCCGTCCTGGCGACGCTGTGCGACTGCGTGGAAGCGCTCATCCGCACCGCACCGCCCGCCGCGCCGCCGGCACCCCAGGCGGTTGCCGCAAAGACCCGTGCAGCGGCCAAGCCCCCAAAATCGGCCAAATCCCTTCCATCTCCCGAGGCTCCCGAGCCACCGCCCGCCGAAACCTCCGCGCGGCGCAAGCCGGCCCGGCGCGGGACCACCCAGCGGAGGTCATCATGACCGATCCAGCCATGGTCGTCAGCGGCCTCACCAAGTGCTTTGGCGGCGTGACGGTGGTGGACGATGTCTCCTTCGTGGTGGAGCGAGGGCAGATCCTTGGCCTCATCGGCCCCAATGGCGCCGGCAAGACCACCCTCTTCAACCTCCTGTCCGGCGTGCTGAAAGCCGATGGCGGCCGTTTGGCCGTCAACGGCACGGACGCCACCGGCCTGCCGCCCCACCGCCTCGCCCGCCTGGGCCTCGTGCGCACCTTCCAGCTCGCCCGGGAACTGGACCAGCTGACCGTGCTGGAGAATGTGATGCTGGCGGCGCAGGACAATGTGGGCGAGCGCCTCATGGGCGCGCTGCTGCGCCCCACCGCCACGGCGCGGGCCGAGCGTGATGCACAGGAACGCGCCTGGGAGATGCTGGCGCGCGTCTCCCTCACCCCCCATGCAGGCAAGCGTGCGGCCAATCTCTCCGGCGGCCAGAAGAAGCTCCTGGAGCTGGCCCGCTGCCTCATGGCCGGCGCCGACATCATCCTGCTGGACGAGATCGCGGCCGGCGTCGCGCCCCATCTGGTGGAGGAGATCAAGCATCTCATCGCCCGGCTCAACCGCGACCACGGCACCACCTTCCTGGTCATCGAGCACAATATCGGCTTCATCCGCGACCTCTCCTCGCGGGTGGTGGTGATGGCCTCCGGCAAGGTGCTGGCGGAGGGCAGCTTCGCCCACGTGGCCGCCAATCCCGCCGTCATCGAATCCTATCTGGGGCAGGCCGCATGACCCTTCTTTCCCTCACCGGCCTGAAGGCGGGCTATGGCGCCAGTCCCATCGTGCACGACGTCAACCTCACCGTGGCGCGCGGCGAGATGGTGGCCTTGGTGGGCCCCAACGGCGCCGGCAAGTCGACGCTGCTGAAATCCATCGCCGGCGTCGCCCGCGTCATGGGTGGTACGCTGACCCTCGACGGGCAGGACCTCGCCCCCCTGCCCCCCGCGGGCCGGGCGCAGGCGGGGGCCGTCTTCATGCCGCAGGAGCGCAACGTCTTCCGCACCCTCTCCGTCACCGAGAACCTCACGGTCAGCGCGTGGGGCCACAAGGATGTGGCGCGGCGGCGGGAGGAGGTGATCGCCCTCCTGCCCACCATCCGCGCCTATCTGCACAAGCGGGCGGGCGGCCTTTCTGGCGGCCAGCGCCAGATGGTGGGCCTTGCCATGGCCCTCATGGCCCGCCCCAAGCTGCTGCTGGTGGACGAGCCCACCGCCGGCCTCTCCCCCCTCCTGGTGGGCGAGATGCTGGACATCCTGCGCCAGCTCGCCGCCACCGCCGATCTCGGCGTGCTGATCGTGGAGCAGAATGCCCGCGCCGCGCTGGAGCGGGCGGATCGTGCCCTCGTCCTGGTGGATGGCCGCGTGGTGCGCCAGGGCGATGCCGCCGCCCTTGCCCGCGAGCCGGATTTCGGCGCCCTCTTCTTCGGCGAGGCCGCCTGATGCAGCTTCTCATCAACACGCTGGCGAGCGCCGCCGTCATCGCACCGGCCGCCATCGCCTTCACCCTCGTCTTCACCCTGTTCCGCTATGCCAATTTCGCCGCTGGCGGCTTCGTCACCATCGGCGCCTTCGCCGCCTGGACGCTGAATGCTGCCCTCGGCCTGCCGCTGTGGGTCGCCGGCCTCGGCGCCATGGCGGTGAGCGCGCTGGGCTTTGCGGCGGCGGACGCGGTGGTGTTCCGGCCCCTGCGCGGGCGGGGCGGCGGCACGCTGCTGCTGGTCTCCATCGCCTTGTCCTTCGTCATCGAGAACATCATCCGCTTCTTCTATGGCGGCCAGATCCGGGGCTTCGACCTGCCGCTCACCGGCCCGATCCTCATCGCCGGCATGCGGCTGACGCGGGAGACCGTGGCGGTCCTCTCCATCTCGCTGGCCGCCACGCTGCTGGTGGGCGCATTGCTCACGCTGACCCCCATCGGGCGGGCGCTGCGGGCGGTGGCGGACAATGCCTCGCTCGCCAATGTGCGCGGCATTCCGGTGCCCGCCGTGGAGGCGTTTGGCGTCGCGGTGGCCGGCGCGCTCTTCGGCCTGTCCGGCGTGCTGGTGGGGCTCGATCTGACCATCGATCCCAACCTCAACTGGGCGGTGGCCATCCCCGTCATCGCCGCCGCCATCGTGGGCGGCCTCGGCTCGCCCTTGGGGGCGGCGATCGGGGCGATCGGGATCGGCCTTGCGGAAGAGCTGACCGGCGTCTTCCTGAACCCCACCTACAAGGGCGCGGTGGGCTTCGTGGTCATCGCCCTCGTCCTCCTGGTGCGGCCGCAGGGCCTGCTCGGCGACAAAGTGGACAGGAAGTGACGCCATGGACGCCTATCTGGTCGCCATCCTCACCATTGCCGGCATCTATGTGATGCTGGCGCTGGCCCTCAACCTGCAATATGGCCTCACCGGCCTCATCAATTTCGGCGTGGTCGGCTTCTTCGGGGTGGGCGCCTATGCCAGCGCCATTGCCACCGAGACCTTCCATCTGCCCTTCGTGGGCGGGCTGGTGGTGGCCATGGGCGCGGGGGCCGTTGCGGGCGCGCTGATCTCGCTTTTGTCGCTGCGCCTGTCGGGGGATTTTCTCGCCATCGTCACGCTGGGCTTTGCCGAGACCATCCGCCTTGTCTTCAACAATGAGGACTGGCTGACGGGCGGCCCGCGCGGCTTTCTCATCGGCACCCGCCCGGTCATGTCGGGCCTTGGGCGGGATGTCACCGCCTGGGCCATTCTCGCGGTGGTGCTGGCGGGGGTGATGGTGGCCTTCCTCGTGCTCCAGCGCCTGTCCACGACGCCCTATGGCCGCACGCTGCGCGCCATCCGCGAGGATGACCTGGTGCCGGCGACGCTGGGCAAGAACGTGTTCCTCTATCGCCTCCAGGCCTTCGTCATCGGCGCGCTGTTCATGGCCGGGGCCGGCTCGCTCTATGCCCATTACGTCCAGACCATCACGCCGGAAAACTTCACCACGCCGGTGGCTATCCTGGTGTGGATGTCGGTCATCGTGGGCGGGGCCGGCAACATGGTGGGTACGCTGGTGGGCACGCTGGTGGTGGTGACCCTCTATGAGGGCAGCCGCTTCCTCTCCCACTGGACCTCCTTCCTCGACCCCGAGCAGATGTCGGCCCTGCGCTTCATCGTCATCGGCTCGGTCCTCATCCTGACCATCCGCTTCCGGCCCACGGGCCTCCTGCCGGAGGTCAGCCGCGCGCCCGCTCCCCCCGCGTCTCCCCTCACGCCCTCGAAAGGTTAGGCCATGGACGTTTCCCGCAGGCTGTTTCTCTCCGGCACCGCAATCGCCCTCGCCACGCCCGCGCTGCTGCGCCACGGCCTTGCCCAGTCGGCGCCCATCAAGGTGGGCTCGCTCACCCCCCTGTCCGGCGGCGGCGGCCCCTATGGGCCGGAAAAGGTGAAGGCCCACAAGGCGGTTGTGGAGCTGGTCAATGCCAATGGCGGCGTCATGGGCCGGCAGGTGGAGCTGATCACCGACAATACCGAGACCAATCCGGAAGTGGCGGTGCGCGCGGCGCGCAAGATGATCGACGCCGACCGGGTGAGCGCCATCGTCGGCACCTGGGCTTCCTCGGTGACGCTGGCCATCATGCCGCTCTGCCAGGAAGCCAATATCGTCCAGCTGTTTACCGGCTCCTCGGACTACCTGCCCAACGGCGACAAGAAGCACCTGTGCTACAACCTCCAGCCGCTGAACTCGGCCTGGGCGGTGGCGCTCGCGGACCTCGCGGCCAAGCGCGGCTTCAAGCAGATGGCCTTCGCCGGCCCGAAGAATGATTTCGCCTCGTCCATGGCCGAGAGCTTCACCAAGTCCTTCAACAAGGTCGACGGCAAGATCATCGGCGAGCCCTTCTATTACAACACCAACCAGGTCTCCTACCGGGCCGAGGCCGAGCGGCTGATCTCCATGAACGCGCCGGCCGTGTTCATCGCCGGCTACATCACCGACTTCACCCCCATCTATCGCGAGCTGATCCGCGGCGGCTATACGGGCAAGATCTTCACCTTGTCCTTCGCCGTCGGCCCCGACTTCAAGAAGGCGGTGGGCAATGCGGCGGATGGCATCCTGCATGGCTCCCCCGTGCCGCCCGTGGGCAAGGACACCTACGACGCCTATCTGCGGCTCGTGGGCGCCAAGCCCAACGGCCAGGTGCAGTTCCCCTATGGCTGCGCCGCCTATGACGAGATGAACCTCCTTCTGCTGGGCATGGAGGCGTCCAAGTCCACCGAGGGCCCGAAGATCGCGGAAGCCATCATGAAGGTGGCCAACGGGCCGGGCGAGCGCGTCACCACCTTTGCCGAGGGCGCCAAGGCCCTCGCAGCGGGCAAGGGCATCAATTATGACGGCGCCAGCTCCTCGGTGGAATTCCTGCCCAACGGCATGCTCAAGAGCCGCGACTTCGCGCTCTACGAAGTGCAGAAGGGCGAGGACGTGCCGATCCTGACCACCACCAGCACGGCGGAGTGAGGGCTTCCCTCACCCCTTCTGCGCCCTCACCCCATCTTCGATGGCCGCCGCGTCCCTTGGGCCCGGCGGCCGTTCTGTGTCCGGGAGGCGGCGGGAGCGCTCTGGGCGGCCATGCTGGCGCGGATGGCCTCGGCCAATGCCAGGCACAGCCGCCGGCTCGGCCGGTCCTGCCGCTCCAGCAGCACCACGCGGCGGCGCATCTGCGGGTCGCCGAAGGGCAGGCAGGTGAGGTTCGCCTCCGCCAGCACCGCGTCCGGCAAGGGCAGCACCGCGACGCCAAGGCCGCGCTCCACCATGCGCAGGATGACCTCCTGGCTGTCCAGAACCATTTCCTCGCGCACCTTCAGGCCCAGCCGCCGCAATTCCCGCGCGATCATCCGCCCCGCCCAGGCGCGGGCATCGAAGCGGATGAAGGGCATGTCGGCGAGAAGGGTGGCGACATCGGCCCGTCCCAGGCCCGGCGGGGCGATCAGCCAGAAGCGGTCGGCATAAAGCTCGGTCCAGACGAGGTCGGGCGGATGGGGCCGCACCGGCTCGGTGGTGACGGCGGCATCCAGCTCCCCATTCGCCACCCGCGCCGCCAATTCCACCGACATGCCCGCGCCCACATGCACCCGCAGGCGCGGATGGGCGCGGCGCAGGTCCGCCAAGGCGCCGGGCATGGGGCCTGAAAGGGCGGTCTGGATCGCCCCCACCTTCAGGCGTCCGGACAAGGAGCGCTCATCGCTCAGCGCCTCGGGAATGCGATCATAAAGAGCCAGCACCTCTTCGGCGCGCGCCAGCACGATGCGCCCGGCTTCGGTCAGCACCGGCAGGCGGCGGGAGCGGTCGAACAATTGGACGCCGAACTCCTCCTCCAGCCCCCGCACTTGGAGGCTGATGGCCGATTGGGTGAGCCCCACCGCCTCTCCCGCCCGCGCGAACGAGCCGTGATGGGCGATGGCCTTCAGGCTGCGCAGGGCACGAAGGGACATGGGGTCTCCAACCGGTCGGAAAGGGACAGGCGGCGTGACACGCACCGCGCGACAAACCATGAGTTATTCTCGTCAACGGGACAAGAAATATGAATTTTTAAGAGGGTCTCGGGGGCGATAATTTCCTTCCAGCCTCTCCTTCCGGTGCCCGCATCCATGACCTTGTCCGCCGTCTCGTCTCCCACCCAAGCGCCCGCCCCCGCCGCCGGCGGGTCGCCCATCCTCGCCATGGCGCGCCGCGCCGCCGAATTGCGCGCCGCCGGCCGCGACATTGTCGACCTGACGCTCGGCGAGCCGGACTTCGCACCGCCCGCTCATGTGGCGGAAGCCGCCATCGGCGCCGCCCGCCGCCCCTTGGGCTACACCCCCGCCAACGGCATGCCCGCTTTGCGCGCCGCCGCCCGCGCCGCCCTCGCCCGCGATCGGGGGCTCAGCTATGCGGACAACGAAATCGCGGTGGGCTGCGGCGCCAAGCAGGTGATCTTCAACGCCTTCCTGGCCACCCTGAAGCCCGGCGACGAGGTCATCGTCCCCACCCCCTATTGGGCGAGCTATCCGGACATGGTGCGCATGACGGGGGCCACGCCGGTGCTGATCGAATGCCCCGCCGAGGACGGCTTCCTGCTGCGCCCGGACGCGCTTGCCGCCGCGCTCACGCCCCGCACCCGCTGGGTGGTGCTCAACGCCCCCGGCAATCCCTCCGGCGCGCTCTACAGCGCCGCGGCACTCGCGGCGCTCGCCGATGTGCTGCGCGGCGCGCCGGACGCCCTCATCATGTCCGACGAGATCTACGCCCATATCCGCTATGATGGGGGCACCTATGCCAGCATCGCCGCCGTGGCGCCGGACCTGCGGGAGCGCATCCTGATCATCGACGGCGTGTCCAAGGCCTATGCCATGACCGGCTGGCGCGTGGGCTGGGGCTTTGGCCCCGCGCCCATCGTCTCGGCCATCACCGCCATCCAGACCCAGAATTGCACCCAGACCGCCGCGCTCAGCCAGATCGGCGCCATCGCGGCGCTGGAAGGCCCGCAGGACGTGCTGGCCGAGCGCAACGCCATCTATCGCGCCCGCCGCGATGCCGGCCTCAAGGTGCTCAGCGCCAGCCGCGCCTTGCAGGTGCCGGTGCCCGACGGCGCCTTCTATTTCTTCCCGCGCCTTGCCGATGGCGGCGACGACGTGAAGGCGGCCGACCTGCTGCTGGACGCCGGGGTCGCCACCGTGCCCGGCCGCGCCTTCGGTTCGCCCGGCCACATCCGCCTGTCGTTCGCCACCGACGAGGCCACCCTCGTGGAAGGCTGCCGCCGGCTGGTGGCGGCGCTGGAGGCCCGCGCATGATGGGCGCCGTCCTGCTCGCGCTGCTGCCGGTGGTGCTGCTGATCGGGCTCGGCATCGCCCTCAAGCAGCGCAAGTTCCTGGCCGAGGCCTTCTGGCCCCAGGCGGAGCGGCTCGGCTATTTCGTGCTGCTGCCGGCTCTGTTCTTCCACGGCCTTGCCACCGCCACCCTCGACCAATTGCCGGTCTGGGAACTGGTGACGACACTGATCGCCTCCACCTTGCTGGTGGCCGGCCTGGTGGTGGCGGCGCGGCCCCTTCTGGGCGTGGATGGACCGGCCTTCACCTCGGTGTTCCAGGGCAGCGTGCGGTTCAACAATTATGTGGGCGTGACGCTGGCGGCGGGCCTTTTCGGCGCCAAGGGCATCGCGCTGGCGGCCATCTGCAACGCGGCCATCGTGCCCACGGTGAACGTGCTGTGCGTGCTGGTCTTCGCCCGCCACGGCACCGCCAAGCTCAATGCGCGGGGCATTGCCCGGCAGCTCGCCACCAATCCGCTGGTGCTGGCCTGCCTCGGCGGCATCGCGCTCCAGGTGCTGGGCCTGCATGTGCCGCCCGGCATCGAGCCGGCGCTGAAGGCGCTGGGCGCCGCCTCGCTGCCCATCGGCCTCTTGTGCGTGGGCGCTGCGCTGGATTTTTCCACCGCCCGCCAGTGGGTGGGGCCGGTAGTGTCCTCGTCGGCGGTCAAGTTCCTTCTCATGCCGGTGGCGACCCTGCTGCTGGCCATGCCCTTCGGCCTGACCGGCCCGGCGCTGACCACCGCGCTCCTGTTCCAGGTCCTGCCCACCGCCTCCTCCGCCTACATCATGGCCCGGCAACTGGGCGGCGACGCACCGCTCATGGCTGGCATCACCGCCACGCAGACGGTGGTGGCGGCGGCGGTCATTCCGCTGGTGCTGACCGTGCTGGCCGGCTGGATCGCGGCATGAGCAGGGCCTCCCGCTCCCCATAGGCGGAGGGCCGGAAGGGGCGAAGGCTCCATTCCGGGCCGAGGCCACGCATGCCCAGCCGGGCATAGAGCCGCAGGAAGGCGAGTTGCGCCGCGCTCCGGTCCTGCGGCTGGTGGAGCATGGCGATGATGTCGGCCCAGTGCCGGTCGAGCTCCGTGCGCATGGTGGCAGGCACGGGCATGCGGGGCGGCAACGTGCCGAGCGCCTCGAATGCCTGCGACCAGCCGTCGAACAGAAGCTCGGGCGTCCCGCGATAGGTCAGAAACCCCGCCAACCGCCGCGCCGGGCGCTCGGCCACCACGAGAGCGGGCACGTCATAGGCCGAGGCGACGATGCAGCCGTGCAGCGACTGCCCCACGAAAGCCGCCGAGAAGGCCAGCACCGCCGTGATCTCCCGGAGCGATGCGGGGGCATCCAGCAGGATATGGGGGCAATCCAGATGCGCGGCGGTCTGGCGGGCCGCCTCGTCATCCTTGAGGCCGGGGCCGATGGCCACAAGGATGGGCACCGCTCCGCTCGCCCGCGCATGGGCCGCAATCTGCGCCGCAATGTCCGGGAAGGCTTCCTTCTTCAGGAGCCGGCGCACCTGGATGGCCAGGAAGCGCTGCCCCGGATCGAAACCGGCACGGGAGACAAGGCCCGCGAAGTCCTCGGCGAGACTCTCCCGTGGCCAAAGGGCGGAAATGTCGAGCACGGTGTCGGGGGACACGCAGGCCAGCCCCTCGGCCTGGGGACCCAGAAGGCGAAGGCTCTCCGCATCGCGCACCGCCACCCGCTCCGCCACGTCCATGGCCGCCCGGGCGAGCGCGCGGATCTCGCTGCGGATGAAGGGGCGCATCACGCCGGGCGCGTTCCACGCGATGGGCACGCCGGTGACGCAGGCCTGAAGGGTCGCGCCCAGCCACAGGCCGGAAAAATAAGTCTGCGCCCAGGTGCCGCCGGGGTCGTCCTTCACGTCGGAAATGCCGAAGAAGTCGGTCACCGGCATGTCGGAGATGATGTGCCCCCCGCCCACCAGGATGCCGGCGCCGGGCGTGCCCGCGAACAGGTCCTGAAGCGAGAGCGCGGGCAGGCTGTCCGGCCAGGAGCGCCGGGCGGTGGGCGCGACGGGCACCACCTCATAGCCCGCGGGCGCGAGGCGGTGGCGGGCGACGAGCGGAAAGAGCACATCGCCATAATTGAAGATGTCGAAGTTCCCGCACACATGGACGCGTCGCCCGGCGCCTTCCGAGTCAGCCATGGGCCGGCTCCCGCCGCGCCCTCGACGCGGCGGCGTTGGCGGCGTCGATCACCCGCGCTACGAGGGGATGGAACAGCCCCTGGGCGATCAGGTCCGAGGCGATGAAATGATCGTCCGAATCCACCGGGATGGTCTCCACATTGGGCACGTCGCGCAATTCGTTGGCGTGCTGGCCATCGCGCAGATGCTGGGCGCCATAGGCGTGGAAGATGGTGGTGCCGGGCGCGCCACGCACAAGGCCAGCAAGATCCCGGGCATGGGGCGGCAGCACCGATGCGATGTAGCGCCGGCTGAGCCGCATGGGGGCATTGCCGCTGTCGTCGGTGGGATCCATCACCGGTGCCGACAAGGACAGCGCCGCCGGCGCACCCATGAGCACGGCAAGGCGAATGGCCGACCAGCCGGCGAACGAGCCCCCGAAGGGAATGGCGGGCACACCATCGAGGGCGGCGCAGTGGTTGCGCAGCGCGGCGACCATGCTCTCCTCGTCCGCCCCAAGGCTCGGCAGGCCGCCGGTGAAGGCACGGCGACTGTTGTCGCGCAAATAGATGACATTCACCGGATGGTCCGCCAGCAACACGTCCACATGGGTGAAGGGCAGCCCGCCCAGGTCTCCCCGCACGCCGCTGAGCACGAGGAAGGTGGCGCGCGCGCCCGGCGTCGTCACCACGCGGAAGTCGCACATGGTGTCATTGTCGAAGCGGGCCGTGACGTCCCAGGCGTCCAGCGGCTTCGATTGCAGGATGGTCAGCACGCGCTGGGCGAAGAAGCCGATCTGCGGCTTGTCCACGATCTCCTTGAGGATGGCATAGCCCTGAGGCGTGTCGCGGTGGCGCAGGCAGGCGAGGGCATATTGGTATTGCCAGTGCGCCTCGCCCTCCCCGGTGCGGGCATGGGCCTGAAGGCGGTCGAACAGGGCGCGGTCCACGGCGCGGGGAAAGGCCGCGCGATTATAGCGTTGCAGCAGGAGGTGATCGTCCGGCCATTGCTCGATGGACCGGATGATGGACTGCGTCACGTCCTCCTGCGAGTTGGCGACGCTGCCGGTGAGGTTGATCCGCCGCAGCATGGCCTTGCGGGTGGGGTCGGCGGCAAACACCTTCTTGGCCAGCCCCAGCGCCTCCTGGAACTTGCCGGTGAACATCAACAGGTCCACCTGCATGGCCTCCGCCTCCTACGGCAGCGGGCCGAGGGCGAGGGCCTGGTCGAGAAAGGCGAGAGCCTCGGGAAACGCCCGCTGCTTCATGGCATGGCCGGCGCGCTTGGTGAGGATGAAGCGGTCATCCGGTCCCCCCGTGAGCAGCCCCGCCAGCACCTCGTCGAGCCCCAGCGGATCGGTCCAGGCCCGGGTGAACGCGCCGAGCGCCCGCCGCCGCGTCGCTTCCGGAAGATTGGAGGACCAAATCTCGGAACGCAGCAGGTGGCCAGCCGCCGTCAGCCGCCCGGCGGACAGGTCCAGGTTGAACTGGCGCAGCGCCAGCCAGGGATGATGCGGGAAGCGGGCACGCGCCGCCGCGAGTGTCCGGGCAAGCGCGTCGGTCTCGCCGCGCTGCTCGTGGAAATCGCATTTGAGGGTATGGAAGCGGGGCAGGTCCGGATGACGCGCCAGCGCCTCCTCCAGCAGCGCGCCGACGGCGTCATCCGCAGGGGCCACCTTCAGGAGGGCCTCGATCTCCTGCAGCCGCGCGGTTCGCGGCACCTCGCCGAGCGCGCGCGCCGCGCCAAAGTGGGTCAGCGCCGCCTCGGTGCGCTCGGCCTCAAGGTCTAGCTCCGCAAGCTTCAGGAGCGCGAAGCGATCTCCCGCCCCGCTGCCGAGAAGCCCGCTCAGGAAGGCCGCCCGCTCCTCTCCCCCGCCGAGCACGGCGCACACGGCCTCCAGCGCCTCGGCCCGGGTCCCTTCCGACAGGCCCGACCGCCAGATCCGTTCCTCGAACAAAGCGCGCGCCTCAAGTCCCTGCCCTGCCGCAAGAAGCCGCCGGAAGGCGTGGTGGGCGATGCGGGCATTGCCGGGAAAGCGGCGCCGGGCTTCGCTAATCTGCGCATCCAAAGCCGGGCCGTCGCCCTTGGCCTCCAGCTGGCGGATCCGCAGGATGTGAAGGCGGGCATCGTCCGGCCAGGTCTCAAGGCGCGCGACGATTTCCCCGTCCAAGGCCTCGCCCCCCTCGGCCGCCAGGGCCGCGCTGAGCCGCGCCAGATCCTCGTCCTGGCATCTTTTGGTGACGCCAGCGGCATCCGAGGGGGGTACGTTCTCCACCGGCCCTGACCTGTCCTGCTGCACCATGGAGGGTCAGACCTCCTCTTCCTGCGCCAGGCGCCGGCCGAGAATGGCCACCACGCCATTGATGGTGGGATCGTCGAAGAACCAGCTGGGATCGATCTCGATCTCGAACGCCTCCTCCATCACCCCCGCCATGACGATCACCTCCACGGAATCCAGGCCATAGGTGTCAAAATTGGCGTCGAGCGGAATGTCCTCCTTGCCCATGCTGAGCGAGGTGGCGGCATAGTTCACCAGCCAGTCCCGCAAGGCGCCGGGGGAAAGTGTGGTCATGAGGAAAGCCCCTTCCTGTGGGCGGTGATCCGCATCGGCAGGCGGGCCGGGCGGCGGACGCCGAGCTGCATGTGCCAGTCCGGCCGGGTGTCTTCGAGGATGCAGCGATAGTCGCGGCTGACCAGTTCCAGGAACAGGCTAAGCTGCATCCGCCCCAGATTGGCGCCGAGGCACACATGGGCCCCGCTGCCGAAGAAGAGCGGGACGGGTCCGGTGCGATCGAGGGCGAAGGTGGTGGGATCGTCATAGGCGGCAGGATCGAAATTGCCGCTTTCCACCTCGCATACCATCTGCGTGCCCGCCGGAATGAGGCTGCCGCCCACCTCCAGGTCGCGCACCGCCACGCGCTGGATCAGCACGCTCAGCACCGAGCTGTAGCGCAGCACTTCGTCCACGGCGGTGCGGTTGAGCTCCGGCCGGCGCGCCAGGGCGTCGAACCCGCCATGGAGCGCCAGCAGATAGAGCGCCGCCGAGAAGGAGGCGCCGATGGCGTGGGTGGCGGCGAAGATGAAGGTGGTGAAGGTGTTGATGAGATCTGTATCGGACAGCTGCGCCTCGCCGCGCCCGGCCGAGATCAGCTCGGCAATGGCCGGCACCGGCGTGTTGCCGAACACCGCGCTGGCCACCAGGCGATGCAGCTCCGCCGCGCGCCGTTCCAGATCCGAATAGGCCCGGATCGGCAGATAGGGAAAGAGCCCCTCGTCCAGCACATCGAGGGCGATGTTGCGCACGCGGGCGATGACCGCCTCGGGCAGACCGAGGGCGGCGGAGGCCACCTGGATGGGCAACGGCGAGCACAGGTCCGCGGTGGCATCCACCGTGCCGCCATGGGCGAGCCCATCGAGCGCGGCGCGCATCTGCGCGGCCACGCGCTCGCGCGGGGCGGCGTCCGTCATGTGCCGCACCATGGCGCGGTAGAGCGGCCGCACCGCCGTGTGGAAGGGTGCATTGCGGGCGAGGAAAAAGCCGCCGATGAGATTGCCGAAATGGGTGATGTCGGCGCCCTGCCGGCGCGCCACGCGCATGAGGCCGGCATAGGCGTCCGCGCATTCCACGTCGGGATGGCGGATGACCTTGAGGAGATCGGCGTGGCGGCTCACCCGCCAGAACTTGCCGCTCTCCATGGGGGTGGGCGGACCATGGCGGATGTCGAGCCAATAGGGGTGGGCGCGGGCGGCCTGCTCGGCTTCGGCAAGGCTCATGGCCGCCCCTCGCCGCCGGTCAGGAGGTGCTGGAACTGGCGCCGCGTCTCCTCGCGCATCAGTTTGCCGCTGGGCGTGCGGGCGATGGCGCCCGGGGGCACCACCAGGATATCGGCGGGCAGGAGGCCGTGCGCCTCAGCTACGGTGCGGGAAATGGCGGCCTTCAGAGGCTCAACCCCCTCCGGCCCGCCCGCCCGCTCGCAGACGATGGAAAAGCCCTCGTCCGTGCCGGGCGCGGCGAAGACCGCCGCCTCCAGGGGGCCGCCCGCGTCTTCAATGATACGGACGGTGGCCTCGATGTCCTCGGCATAATGGTTGGCGCCGCGCAGGATGATCATGTTCTTCAGCCGCCCCACCACGTGCAGCGCCCCATCCACCCAGCGGCCGAGATCGCCCGTGCGCAGATAGGCGATGCCGTCCACCTCCACCCGGCGTTCGGGATCGGGCACCGCCATGCCTGTCTGCGGATCCCAGAAGCCCGGACTGACGCCGGGCCCGGCGACGCAGATCTCCCCCACCTCGCCCTCGCGCACCACGCCATCCTCCGCCAGGAGAAGGACGCGCGTCGCGCCGTGGGGGCGGCCGCAGGCGACGGAGGGACGCTCGGCCGTCGCGCCTGACGACGCGCGCACGGGGAAGGTGCGCACGTCCGGCTCGATGCCGACATCCCCTCCTGTGACCATCAAGGTGGCCTCGGCCAACCCGTAGCAGGGATAGAGCGCGCCCGGCCGGAAGCCGGCCGGCGCCACATGGGCGGCGAAGCGCGCCAGGGTTTCGGCGCGCACCGGCTCGGCCCCGCAATAGGCCATCGTCCAGCGCGACAGGTCGAGCCGCGCCACCGCCTCGGAAGGCACCGCGCGCACCACCATGTCATAGGCGAAATTGGGCGCTCCGCTGGTGGTCGCGCCAAAACGATCGATCGCGGCCAGCCAGCGCAGCGGCTTCTGGAGGAAGGCCAGCGGCGACATGAGCGTGGTCTCTGCGCCCAGGAACAGGGGCGTGAGCGCATTGCCGATGAGGCCCATATCGTGGTGCAGCGGCAGGGACGGATCCAAGGGGGGGCTCCCGCTTCAGTTCCTCCACCGCCAGCACCCGCACCCCCTGCGACACCAGGGCCGCCATCTCTGCCACGTCCGCCGAGGCCGCAAGAGCGGCGGGGCAGATCAGCGCGGCGGGACGCACATGCGTGACAATGCCCCGCGTGCGGGCGAGCGCCCGGCGGTCGGCGAGCGAGGGGACGGGCACGGCGATGGCGCCGGAAAACAGACAGCCCAGAAACGCCCGCACATAGTCAAGCCCTTGGGGCAGCAGCAAAATGACTGGGCGCCCCGTCAGGCCCAAGCCCCTCAGCCCACCAGCGATCGCCCGCGCGGTCACGCCGAGGGAAGCATAAGTGTCGGTGTCGCTCTCGCGTTCGCCACGATCCAGGTAGCGCAACGAAACCCGGTCTCCGGACAGCCGCGCGTGGGCGGCGATGACGGCCGCCAAGGTGGGCGCGGGCGTGGAAGCCTCGGCGAGCGGCTCCTGGCCGCCCGCGCCGGACGGCACGCGCAAAGGTCCATGGGGAACCGGTTCTGGCTTGAACATTCGGGATGAGCCGCACAGGGGATGTCACTACGCGCCTCAATGCTCGATACCTGGATAATCAATGGAAGAAAACAACTTTATGGACTATTCGCGAATATCACGAAGTGGAAAAACAATTCAACTCAAAGTATAAAAATATTTCATTTTCTTAGTTTCGGACCATTATACCTCATTACATAATGTTAATGCAAAGCTGAAGGAGAATAATTCGACACCTCGCAGCCAGATATTCATTGGCAAGATGTATTGCGCGTGGGAATGCAGGAACATAAGGTCATTACGAAGCGTGAGGCACGCCGACCCCACACGCCCTTTCCTGAACACCCCCTCCCGCAGCCCTCCAGCGGCGAGACAAGAAGAATGAACGTGCCGCTCCGCGCACATAGCGTTGCCTATCCCGAAGCAGGTGTCGCCGAGCACCCCGGAATGAGCGGGGACCGCAGGAGCCTTGTCCTGTCGAGGGAACTGACCATCGCATGCAAGCACTTCAGCGACCTGCCCGCCATTGCGGTGGAGATGCCGTCCGGCAATAACGGCGTGCCGACCCTGCACTGGCCGGTACCGCACGGCTATGTGCGCTTCTATCTGAGCCTTGACGGCATGCCCGCCGCCCTGGACGGCCCGGCCATCGCCGCCACCGCGCGGGCACGGCTGGACCTTTGCCCGATCACTGAAAGCCTGACCTGCGACTGGGTCGCCCTGCTGCGGCGCGAGGAAAAAGGTGCGTTCCTCTTCCATCGCAAGCTGGAAGACAATGTGCGCTTCACCGCCCATGACACCCAACGGTCGTGGTCGGTGCCCCTTCCTGCCCAGGAGCACTCTCCCACCACGGCTTTCTTTCTCGGCTTCCAGCTGCCTGCGTCCGAGGCTCATTTCCAGCTGTGCCATTTCGGCCTCCGGCTGCTGGCCACCGAAAGCGAGCGGGGCGCTCTGAAATCACCCCTGCCCGGCTTCCTGGAGGGGTGGTCCGCCGCCGACGACGCCGTGCTCCAAGCGACCACCGGAGCGCACGAGACGGCCTGGTCAGTGAAGGTGGGGCACGGACGCTTCACCCTCCCCCTCGGCCGCCCGGATGGACCTCCCCCGACCATTGCCCGCCTTGTCTCCGGCGATACCCTCCTGGCCTTCCTGGACATGGAAGCCGCCGGAGAACCGGCGCCGGAGGACGCCTCCACAGCCCCGGCTGGCACGGTTTCGGCCCAGGAGGCGGAACGGCTTTACAAGGAGGGCCGGATCGAGCTCCTGTGGATGCTGTCGGCCCCCGCGCGGCGGGAGGCAGGCGCAGAACCGCAGACAGCGGACCGCTACGCCCTCGACCTCTTCCGTTCCCGCGCCCTGCTCGACCTCAACGCCGCCGACAGCGCTTATGCCGGGCTCAAGGCCGCGCTTGCGGATACCAGCCGGTTCGACAGCTTCTCGGCGGATACGCAGCGGCGCATGCGGCTGAGCCTGGTGCGCGCGTGCCTGCGCAGCGGCAGGGTGTCGGACGCCGAGAAGGCGCTCCTTGAGATGCAGGCCGCCGACCCCTTCGACTGGGAAATCTATTTTCACCTCGCCACCCTCACGGGGGCCGCGCAATCCAAGCAGCGCGACACCTATCTGCATATCGCCGACAGCCTCAATCCCAACCTGCCGACGCCCGCACTCACGGTGATCCTGGAGGATCTGCTGGCGCAGCATCGCGGGGAGGAAGCCTGGGTGCGGGCGCTAAAAGAGATCAAGGGGCGGGGGGCACGCGGTGTGGACCTGTGGCTCGCACTCGCCAACACGCACCTCGCCCGCGGCGACCGCGTCAATTGGGCGGCCTGCGTCCGGCGCATATTCTCGCAGAACGGACTTTCGGAACCGAATCTGGAAGTGGCGCGCGATCCCGGCGAGGACGTGTTCCATTGCCTCGCAGGGACCGCCGTGCCGCTGCCCGCACCGGAAGGCGCGCCACTCGTCACCGTCATCATGACCGCCTACAATGCCGAGCGCACCATCAAGGCGGCGGTCCATTCCGTGCTCGCCCAGACCTACCGCAACCTGCGCTTGGTGGTGGTGGACGACCACAGCACCGACGACACGCGCGCCATACTTGGCCAGATCCAGGCCCAGGACGGGCGGCTGGAGATCCTCCAGACGCCCTTCAATGCCGGCACCTATTTCGCCAAAAACCTCGCGCTCGCCGCCCGCTCGTCCGATTATTTCACCTTCCACGATTCCGACGACTGGATGCATCCCGAACGCATCGCGCTTCACCTGGAAGCCATGCAGGCGGACCCCCGGCTCGCCTGCACCATGTCGCGCTGGTATCGCATGGACCAGCGCGGCACCGCCGTCGCGCGCCGTTCGGGCGGCTATGTGCACGACAATCCCGCCTCCACTTTCTTCCATGCCAGCCTGGTCGAGCGTATCGGCTTCTTCGACTGCGTGCGCACCGGCGCGGACACCGAGTTCGTGGGCCGTATCCGGCGCCGCTTCGGCGATGCCAGCCTCAAGGTCATCCCCAAGCCGCTGGCCATCGGCCTGCATCATTCCGCCTCCCTTACCCGGTCCGGGGCCGCGGCCTTTGACGAGCACCGCTTTTCCGCCCCCCGGCTCGCTTATTGGGAATCCTGGGTGGACTGGCACCGGCGCTGCGTCCTGGGCGAGGGCGGGGTGCAGGATCTCTATCTGCCCTTCCCCCACCATCCGCGCCGGTTCGCGGCGCCGCCGGAAATCCTGTCCGAGGGCCCGGCGGGCCGCGGGGACGCGTCGACGGGAGAATTGCCCACCCGCGGCGCATCGGGGGAGCCGCGCCGACGCAGCGCGTGAGGAGACAGGAATGGGATCAGACAGCCCGAGGGAGGCGCCGGTGAGCGAGGCCGAGGACAGCAGCCGTCAGCAGCAGAAGGACCTGCAGAGGGACGCCTTCATGGCCGAGGTGGCCTCCTGGTTCGAGGGCAAGACTTTCACCACCGACTGGGTGACGCGCAAGGCGATGCGCTGGCACCGTTTTCTGCGCGGCCTGCGCAAGGAGAAGGCCGATGTCCTGGAAGTGGGCACATTCGAGGGGCGCAGCGCCGTCTTCATGCTGAACTACCTGCCGCACGCCCGCATCACCTGCGTCGATTTCTTCAAGGGCGAGCTCGACGCGCGCTTCGACACCAACCTGGCCCCCTATGGCGACCGCGTGACCAAGCTGAAGGGCAGCGCCGCGGGCCACCTGGACGCGCTCGGTCAAGCCCAAGCCCGGTACGACCTGATCTATCTCGACGCGGGCAAGCGGAGGGACGATGCGCTGGCCCTTTCGCTTCTGGCCTGGCCCCTTCTGAAGACCAGCGGCATCTTCATCTGGGACGATTATGACTGGGGCCTCGACCGCCCGCCGGCCGAACGCCCCCATGACGGCATCGCCACCTTCCTGAAGCTGCATGAGGCAGACTACAACCTGCTCTGGGACAAGGGCCAGGTGTTCGTCCAGCGCGTGAGCCCGCCCGACGGTGGCCCCGGCCACAGCCCCCACAACCCGAATCTTTCCTATTGATGGCCGGCCCCATGGACGCGCAGGAGACAGGCGAGCACGACAAGTGGGTCGCCTATTGGAACGACCGCTTCGACCTCATCTACTACCAGGCCGTGGACTACATCATCCGGACGGTCGGCGCGCCCGCCACATCGCTCCTGGACGTGGGCACGGGCGGCTGTCCCTATCTGGAGTGGTTCGACTGGATCGAGCGGCGGGTCTCCATCGACATCCGCAAGCCCTATTCTTCCGCCAAAGTGCAGGGCCTGAACGCCAATATCCTCACCGACCCGGTGCCGGACGGCTTCGACCTTTGCACCTGCCTCCAGGTGCTCGAGCATGTGCCGGATGCCGGCCCCTTCGCCCGGAAGCTGACGGAGCTGGCGCGCACCGTCATTGTGTCCGTGCCGCTCATGTGGCCGGAAGGCAAGACCCAGGGCCATGTGCACGATCCGGTTGATCTGGATAAGCTGTCCGGCTGGTTCGGCCGGCTGCCCAATTACCACATGACCGTCCAGGAGCCGCTAAGGCGCACCAAGAACCGGCGCCTGATCGCCATTTACGACCAGGACCCCAAGCGCGTGTTCGGCACCGACCTCATCGCTGGCCGACGCCCGAAGCCGGCGCGCGTCACGAACTGAGTGCACCCTCCCCCCGCAGCCGGGCGGAAATCTCGTCCGCTGCCGCGCGGATGCGGGGAACGATGCCAGCCCGCTCCTCGGCGGACAGCCACAGGCCCACGAACGCCGTGCTGATGCCGGCAATGGCCTCCCCCCGCCCGTTGCGCACCGCCACCCCCACGCCGCTCACCCCCGGCGTGAACAGGTCGTCATGCTCGGCAAAGCCCAGAGCGCGCGTGCGCTCCACAGCCGCGAGGAAGGCCGCCTCATCGAAATCGGGCCGCTGGCGGTAGCGCTCCCGGTTGGCGGCAATGAAATCCTGCATCTGATCTTCCGGCAGGGCGGCGAGCAGGGCCATGGAGCCGGCGCCGATGCCCAGCGGCTCGCGACTGCCCACCTGAAGGACGAGAGTCTGGATGCGCCGCCCGCTTTCCTCGCGGGCGACACAGACCGAATCCGGGCCGGCCCGCACCACCAGATAGATGGGCTGAGCGATGGCGAGGGCGAGCCGCGCCATGGGCGCATTCGCCACCGCGCTGAGCGGATGGCAGGCGGCCGCCCCCGCCCCCAGGGCCAGCACTTCCAATCCCAGCTGGAAGCCGACGCCATCGGGCGCCCGCGCCACCCAGCCGGCGGCCTCCAGCATGTCAAGCACGCGGTGGACGGTGGGGCGCGGCAGGCCGGTCGCTCGGATCATGTCGCGCAGGCTGGCCCCGTCCGCCCCCGCCTGGGCGATGGCCCGCAGCAGAAGCTGCGCCCGCGCAAAACTGCCCCCGGCCTCTCGTCCCTCCTCCGCCATGACCCACTCCGTCCGATATTCGGACGACAGGGATGACACGAATGAGGCCCCGATGCCACCGGAATGAGCCTCTTGAATCTTGATAATTTAATATGTTAATCAAAAGACCTCACACCAAGCGAATAACCAGCGTCCGAAAAACGGACAGAACTGTTGCCCCGCGCATCCCCCGCCAGGCGCCGAGGCATCGACACAGGGAGCACGCCATGCCCGAGACACGATCCCCTCTCCGCGCTGACGCGCGCCCATCCCGCGCCTTCGGGCGCCGCACTTTGCTCAGTGCCTGCGCCGGCCTTGCCGCCGCCCTCCTGTGCGCCGTCGGACCGGCTTCGGCCCAGACCTATCCCACCCGTCCGGTGACGCTGGTGGTGCCCTATGCGCCGGGCGGCGCCAGCGATGCGCTGGGACGCCTCGTCGCCAAATGGCTCCAGGAAAAGCTCGGCCAGCCCTTCGTGGTGGAAAACCGCCCGGGCGCCGGCTCGGCGGTGGGGGCCGATTTCGTGGCGCGCGCAACGCCCGACGGCTACACGCTGCTGCTCGCCACCAGCACCACGCTCGCCATCAATCCGGCGCTTTACAAGAAGCTGCCCTATGACCCCCTCACCTCCTTCACGCCCGTGGGCCTCGTCGCCAACGTGCCCTTCGTTCTGGTGGCCAATCCGTCCACCGGCGTGAAGACGCTGAAGGACTTCGTCGCCCTGGCGAAGGCCAAGCCCGGCACCCTCACCTATGGCTCCGCCGGCAATGGCTCGCCCCAGCACCTGTTCATGGAGCTGCTGAAGACCAGCACCGGCATTGACGTGATCCATGTGCCCTACAAGGGCAGCGCGCCGGCCATGAACGATTTGGTGGGCGGGCAGATTTCCCTCATGGTGTCGGACCTCGCGCCCGCGCTCGGCCAGATCCAGGCGGGCAAGATCACCCCGCTGGGCGTGACCACCGCCCAGCGCCTCCCCGGCCTGCCGGACGTGCCGACCCTGGCCGAGGCGGGTGTTGCCGGCTACGAGGCGACTGCCTGGCAGGGCATTGTGGGCCCGGCCGGGCTTCCGCCGGACATCGTCTCGGCGCTCAGCGCGCAGCTGCGCGCCTTCGTGGCGGATCCGGCGACGGCGGAAGCCTTCGCGCGGATCGGCCTGCAGCCGATCTCGGACACCCCTTCGGAATTTGCCGCATACATCCGCACGGAGATTGGCAAATGGGGGCCCGTGGTGCGGGCGACCGGCGCGACCGCGGACTGAACCGCTCCCTCATCGCCTCCCGCCCGTTGATCGGCCGCGCCCCGGCGCGGCCCGCCTTGCGCATGCCCAGCCCCACAGAGGCCTCGCTCATGACTGCGTCCATGACCGCCCCGCCGACCACTGCCCCGCGGACCGTTCCGTCCCAGCCCCTTGCCACCTCCGTGCTCGTCGTCGGCGCCGGCCCTGTCGGCCTCACCCTCGCGCTCGACCTCGCCGCCCGGGGCATTGATGTGACGGTGGTGGAGATGCGGGCCGCCGGTGAGCCACCGAACGTGAAGTGCAACCACGTCTCGGCCCGCTCCATGGAAATCTTCCGCCGCCTCGGCGTTGCCAGCGCCCTGCGCAATGCTGGACTGCCGGAGGACTATGCCAATGACGTGTCCTACCGCACCTCGACGGTGGGCGCGGAGATCACCCGCATTCCCATTCCCTGCCGGCGCGACCGCTACACCGCGAAGGAGGGACCGGACACCTGGTGGCCTACCCCCGAGCCGCCCCACCGCATCAACCAGATTTACCTTGAACCCATCCTGTTCGCCCATGCGGCGCGCCAGCCCGGAATCCGCATCCTCAACCGCACGCAGGTGGAGCGCTTCACCCAGGACGAGACGGGCGTCACCGCCACCGCCCGCGACCTGGAAACCGGCGCCGCCTTTGAGATCAAGGCCGCCTATCTGGTGGGCTGCGACGGCGGCAAGTCGGAGATCCGCCGCCAGATGGGCGCGCGGCTCGAAGGCGACGCGGTGGTTCAGCGCGTCCAGTCCACCCTCATCCGTGCGCCCGACCTCATCGCGCGCATGCAGCTACCGCCGGCCTGGTCCATGTTCACCCTCAATCCCCGCCGCAGCGGCAACATCTACGCCATTGACGGGAAAGAGCTTTGGCTGGTGCACAACTATCTGCGCGACGACGAAGCGGACTTCGACGCGGTGGACCGCGACTGGGCCATCCGCACCATTCTCGGCGTCGGCCCGGACTTTTCCTATGACGTCGTGAGCAAGGAGGACTGGTTCGGCCGCCGCCTTGTGGCCAACCGCTTCCGCGATCGCCGCGTCTTCATCTGCGGCGATGCCGCCCATATCTGGGTGCCCTATGCGGGCTATGGCATGAATGCGGGCATCGCGGACGCCACCAACCTGTCCTGGCTGCTGGCGGCCCATCTGAACGGCTGGGGCGGCCCGGTCATTCTCGACGCCCACGAGGCCGAGCGCCAGCCCATCACCCAGCAGGTCTCCCATTTCGCCATGCGCCATGCGGAAGAAATGGCCAAGCGCCGCCGCGCGGTGCCGACCGATATTGAGAAGCCGGGGCCGGAGGGCGATGCCCTGCGCGCCGCCTTCGGGCAGGATGTGTATGATCTCAACGTGCAGCAATATTGCTGCGCCGGCCTGAACTTCGGCTATTTCTACGACCGCTCGCCGCTCATCGCCTATGATGGGGAGGCCCAGCCGGCTTATGGCATGGGCACGTTCGAGCCCTCCACCGTTCCCGGCTGCCGGGCGCCCCATTTCTGGCTGGCCGATGGCCGCTCGCTCTATGACGCGCTCGGCCCCGACTACACCTTGCTGCGCTTCGACCCGTCGCTCGACGTGAGCGGCCTGGCCTCAGCCGCGCGGGCGGCGCGCGTTCCCCTGGCGGTGCTGGACATCACCCCGACACCAGAGGCCGCCCCTTATGACCGCAAGGCCGTGCTGGTGCGCCCCGATCAGCACATCGCCTGGCGCGGCGATGTCCTTCCCGACCGGCCGGACGCGCTGATCGCCCGCATTAGCGGGACGCTGTGAGCGACCGGCCGCTCCGTGACGCACAAAAAGGCCGCGCGCGACACGCCCGACCCTTCTCCCTCAATCCTCAAAGACCCGCCTGGGACACGAACTTGGGGTTCAGATAGGCCTCGATGGCCTCCAGGCCGCCTTCCGAGCCGAAGCCGGAATCCTTCACGCCGCCGAACGGCACTTCCGGCAAAGCGAGGCCCAGATGATTGATGGTCATCATGCCCGCTTCCACCGAGTTGGCGATGGCGTTGGCGGTCTTGGCCGAGCGGGTATAGGCGTAGGAGGCAAGGCCGTAGGGCAGACGGTTCGCCTCTTCCACCGCCTCGTCGAAGTCGGCGAAGGGGAAGATCATGGCCAGCGGACCGAAGGGCTCCTCGTTCATCATCCGCATCTCGCGGTTGACGCCCGTGACCACGGTCGGCTCGAAGAAATAGCCCTTATTGCCGATGCGGTTGCCGCCGGTGGCGATCTCCGCCCCCTTCTGGGTGGCGTCCGCCAAGAGCGCCTCAAGGGCCGGCACGCGGCGGGGATTGGCGAGCGGGCCCATCTGGGTGCCGGCCTCCAGGCCATTGCCCACCTTCAGCGACTTGGCATAGGCGACGAAGCGCTCCACGAACTGGTCGTAGGCCTTCTCCTGCACCATGAAGCGGGTGGGCGAGACGCACACCTGGCCGGCATTGCGGAACTTGGCCGCCGCGATCTGCTTGGCCGCCGCCTCGATGTCCGCATCCTCGAACACGATGACGGGGGAATGGCCGCCCAGCTCCATGGTGACCCGCTTCATGTGCAGGCCGGCCAGCGCCGCAAGCTGCTTGCCCACGGGGGTGGAGCCGGTGAAGGTGACCTTCCGGATGACCGGATGGGGGATGAGATATTCGCTGATCTCGGCGGGCACGCCATAGACGAGGTTGACGACACCCGCCGGAACGCCCGCATCCACGAAGGCACGGATGAGCTCGGCTGGGGAGGCCGGGGTCTCCTCGGGGGCCTTCACGATGATGGAGCAGCCCGCCGCCAGCGCGGCCGAGACCTTGCGCACCACCTGGTTGATGGGGAAGTTCCAGGGCGTGAAGGCGGCCACGGGACCCACCGGCTCCTTGATGACCAGTTGGTAGATGCCCGGCGCGCGGGCGGGCACCACGCGGCCATAGGCGCGGCGGGCCTCCTCGGCGAACCAGTCGATGATGTCGGCGGCGGCGAGCGTCTCCACTTTGGCCTCGCCCAGCGGCTTGCCCTGCTCCTGGGTCATCAGGGGCATGATGTCGGCCACGCGCTCGCGCAGGAGGTCGGCGGCCTTGCGCATCACCTTGGCGCGGTCATAGGCGGAGACCTTGGACCACTGCCGGAAGCCCTTCTCGGCCGCCGCCAGCGCGGCGTCGAGATCGCTGCGGGAAGCATGGGCGACCGTGCCGATCACCTCTTCGGTGGCCGGGTTGAGCACCTCGATGGTGCGGCCACCCTCGGCCGCGCGCCACTGGCCGTCAATGTGGAGCAGAACGTCGCGATACATGGATGCCTCTGAGCTTATGGGATTGCGGCGGCCGCAGGACGGTCGTCCGCTGAATCGGCGCGCAACCTAGCACGCCCGGCGCCGGTTTCGAGGTTCCCCTGACGCAAGGCAGGGCGCCGCGCTTATGCGTGCCGCGAAGGCACCGGAACAGAAATGGGGAACGCCGCCCGGCGCGCGCGGGGCGACCGCGCATGGCCTCCCCCGGCGCGGCCCGTCAAGCCGCGGCACCCGCCGCCGCGGGCGAAGCCCCTTCCGGCAAGGCCAGCAGCCCCGCGAGAGCCACGTCGTCGCCGAGCGCTGCCACCTTCTCGCGGGGCGTGAGGCGCGCCAGGGCGTCCGCCCGGCTCGCCGCATCCTCCACCTTGGCGCGGGCGACGAGGCGCTCGGGCCGCACGTCTCCCGGTCGGCGGCGGCCACCCTCCGGCAGGCTGGCGCGATGAAAGGCGAGAAGAGCGGGATCGGCGGCAAGACGGGCCACGGCCTCCTGATGGGTCGGCCGCACCCCGCGGCGCAGGTCCGTGGCCTGTCGCAGCACGTCGGGCGGCGCGCGATCTTCGGGGATGCTGAGCCAGACCGGCCCGGTCGAAGCACGTCCCGTCAGCACGGCGAGCGGCACCGCCAGCAGCAGGCCGAGAATGACCGGCGACATCCAGGCCAGCAGCGGCCAGGAAATGGCGGCGGTGGCGGCGGTGAAGATCAGGCCGAGCAGCGTCTGCGGCAGGAATTGCCAGAAGGCCGCCCGCCAGCCGATGGAGCCATCGTCCCGCTGCTGGGGCTGCCAGCCGCCATCCCGCCCCGACAGGATGCTCAACACATGCAGCGACTGGGAGACCATGATGACCGGCGCACACAAGGCCGAGAGCAGGCATTCCCACAACAGGTTCAGGAAGGCCCAGCCCGCCCCGCCAAAGCCGCGCCGCGCCTCCCGGTCGAACAGCAGCGCGCCATAGGCGAAGAGCTTGGGTACCAGCAGCACCGCCATGGTGCCGCCGAACACCCAGGCCGCCCGGATGGGGTCCTGCGCCGGCCAGGTGGGAAAGAGGGCAAAGCCGGAGGGAAAATAGGTGGGCGGCACGAAGCGGGCCTGGAGCGCCGTCAAAAGCCCCGCCACCAGAAGCAGCAGCCACAGGGGCGCCGTCACATAGGAGCCGATGCCGGTGAGCAGATGGATGCGGGTCGGCGTGCGCAGGCCGCGGGCCGGCAGGATGGCCAGATGCTGAAGATTGCCCTGGCACCAGCGACGGTCGCGCACCGTCAGCTCGGACAAGGAAGGCGGCCCCTCCTCATAGCTGCCGGTGAGCTGGGGCAGCATGCGCACCCCCCATCCCGCCCGCAGCAGGAAGGCGGCCTCGATGAAGTCATGGCTCAGCACATGGCCGCCGAAGGGCTTGCGGCCCTTCAAATGCGGCAGGCCCGCGCTCTCGGCGAAGGCGCGGGTGCGGATGACGGCATTGTGGCCCCAATAATTGGAATGGGGCCCATGCCACCAGGCAAGCCCGCGCGCGATCAGCGGTCCATAGAGCCGCCCGGCAAATTGCTGGAGCCGCGCCAGCGGCGTGCGGCCGCCCACGATCACCGGCAAGGTCTGCACCAGCCCGAGGCCGGGGTCGGCCTCCAAGGCGGCGGTGGCGCGCACCACGCAATCGCCGGACATGACGCTATCCGCGTCCAGCACCAGCATGGCGTCATAGGCGCCGCCGAAGCGCGTCACCCATTCGGCGATGTTGCCCGCCTTGCGGTCCACATTCTCGGGTCGCCGACGATAATAGAGCTTCAGACCCGGCATGCGGGCGCGCAATGCCAGATACTCGGCCTCCTCCGCCACCCAGACATCAGCCTGGGTGGTGTCGCTCAGCACGAAGACGTCGAACAGGTCGCCGCGCCCCGTCTCCCCTAGCGAGTGGCACGTTGCCTCCAGCCCCGCAAACACCCGCGCGGGCTCCTCATTATAGACCGGCAGCAGGATGGCGGTGCGCAGGGACAAGGGCGGCAGCGGACCGTCAGGGCGGATACCCATGGGAAAGCGGGAGGCAATGAGGCCACCCAGCACGGTCATGAAGGACAAGGCGATCCAGACGAAGAGCACCACGAACAGCACCAGGACCAGCGCTTCCAGCGCTGTCAGGCCGCCCACGTCAAGCACCTGGTACATCTCGTAGCCGGCGAAAGCGGTGAGCAGGGCCGCGCCACCGAAGACGAAAAGGCGCCGGCCGGCGAGGCGTGCCTTCTCGCCCCGACCGGTCCGCATCGGCTCCCTGCGCCGGTGCAGAGGCTGGGCCGGCATGCTCAAGGGGGCCTCCGCCGGCAAGGCGGGCGCGGGGACGGGCGGGACCTCGTCTGCGCGCGGCGCGGGCGGGCGCACGCGGCGCCGGGGCGCGGCTACGCCGTCCATCGATACAGCCAGGTCTCGCTGACCGCATTGCCGCCGGCAAACAGGCCCGCGCGCAATTCGGACAGATCCACCCCCTTGGGCTCGAAGATGAAGGACAGGCGGGCGCCGGAAATGTCCGGGTTGGGCTGGAGAACCACGCTGGAAATGGTGCCGGCGCTGGCCGAGACGCGCGCCTCCACCTCCTCCAGCTTCAGCGTCTGGAGAGGCCCGTCCACGAGGTCCAGCACCATCAGCCGCCGTCCCCCATCCCCGCCCACCCGCATGTCGGCAAACCGGCACAGGCTGGCGGGTGTGGGCATGTCCCAGGTCCAATGCAGGCGGTAGGTGTAATTGTATTCCCCACCCTTGCGCAGCGGCTCCTTGGGCCGCCAGAAGGCGACGATATTGTCGTGGATCTCCTGGTCGGTGGGGATCTCCACCAATTGCACGGCGCCTTCGCCCCAGTCCCCGATGGGCTCCACCCACAGGCTTGGGCGCCGCTCGTAGCGCGCTTCCAGATCCTGGTAGTCGAAGAAGGAGCGCTGGCGCTGCATCAGGCCGAAGCCGCGCACATTGGCCCCGCCGAACTCGCTGATCTGGAGGCGGGACGGGTTGGCCAGCGGCCGCCAGAGATATTCGCCCCGCCCATCGATAATGCCGAGCCCCTGGGCATCGCGCACGGCGGGGCGGAAATCGTCGAAGCCGCTGCGGTCGCCGGGATCAAACAGGAACATGGAGGTTTGTGGTCCAAGCCCCGCCTCGGCCACATCCTGCCGGGGATAGAGCGCCATCTCCACCGTCATCACCGTGGTCTCGCCGGGGCGCAGAGTAAAGCGGAGCGCGGCCGCCGCGCTCGGGCTGTCCAGCAGGCCATGCATCACCACCGACGGCACGCCCGGCCGCGGCGTCTCGATCCAGAAGGCCTTGAAGATTGGGAATTCCTCGCCCTGGGGATGCCCCGTGCGAACGGCGAGCCCGCGGGCGGACGAGCCATAGACCTGCCCCTTGGCCACGGCGCGGAAATAGCTGGCCCCCTGGAACACCGCGATCTCGTCGAAATAATCCGGCCGGTTCAGCGGACCATGCAGCCGAAAGCCGGAAAAGCCGAGGTCCGTATTGCCCTGCGGCGCCTTCAAGCCATGCTCGAAGCGAAACAAGGCGGGATCGTAGCGCAGCCGGGTGGCCTTGCCCTCGGTGACCAGATGGATGTCCACCCGGTCGCGGAACAGGAAGCCGCGATGAAGGAGCTGGAGCTCGAACGGCAGGCCCTCGCCCCGCCAGATGGCGCGCTCGGCATTGAAGCGGATGTTGCGGTAATCATCATAGCTGAGCTTGTCCAGCTCGCCCGGCAGGCCGGTGTCGCCCGCCTTATAGGGGCTGGCGGCAAGAGTCCTGGCGAGCGTGCGCACCGTCCCGGCATCAAAGCGCGTGCTCTCCTCGGCGGGCGCGGCCTGCGCGGCAAAGACATCAAGGGCCGGAAGGAGGAGCCCTCCCAGCATCAAGCTTCTGCGATCGATCACGTCCATCTCCGCCTCGCCGGCCCGCGCGCGCGGGCCGGCACCGGGGAAGAAAGGACAAAAGCGCGGTTTAAGTTCCCGGCAGGTGTCACCGCCGGGGTTCAGGAACGGAACGGGGCCGGCCGGCATTGAGAGGGAAACTCTCGATGAACGGAGCGGATGTCCGTGGCCGCGTCTTCCTCCTTGAACATGTGGAACACCTCGCTGGGCCTGAAACGGCAAAGCGCCTGCGCGGGCGCGTCAAACCCTGTCGGTGCTGCGCCGACGGGTGCGCACGCCAGCGCCCTCTTCCGTGAAGATCGCAATTGCTCGCGCATCAGCATGGCCCGCCGCGCGCAGGTCCTGGTGGATGGGCGCGCCTATTTCGCAGCCCTCTATGATGCGCTTCACGCGGCCCGCCATTCCATCCTGGTGGTGGGGTGGGATTTTGACGGCCGCATCCGCCTGCGCCCGGACGACCCGCAACGCTGCGAGACGCTGGGCGAGGTACTGCGCCGACAGGTGGAGCGGCACCCCGATCTTCATGTGCGCGTGCTGGTATGGAGTTCCGCCGTCCTCCATGGCCCGAGCGCGCCGGCGGGGCTGCTCCTGGGAGAGGCGTGGCAGGATCATCCGCGCATCAGCCTGCGGCTGGATACCACACACCCCGCCTATGCCGCCCACCACCAGAAGATCGTTTGCCTTGACGGCGCACTGGCCTTCACCGGCGGCATGGACCTCACGGTGGATCGCTGGGACACCTGCGCCCATCATCCGGACGATCCCCATCGCCGCCAGCCGGACGGCACGCCGTTCGGCCCCGTGCATGATGTGATGCTGATGCTGGACGGCCCGGCGGCGGCCGACGTGTGCGCTCTCGCCAATGAACGCTGGTCCGCCTTTACCGGGGAGGAGATCACCCTCCCCTGCCGCGCCGGCGACCCGACCCTCTGGCCGCAGGATGCTGTGCCCGGTGACGCCGTGCCCGGTTTCGAGGACATCACGCTTGGCCTTGCGCGCTCGCTGCCCGCCTGGAAGAACCGGGAGCGCATCGCGGAGGCGCCGCGCCTCTTGACCGATGTGCTGCGCGCCGCCCGCCGCAGCCTCTATATCGAGGCGCAATATCTCACCGCCCACCATGTGGCCGAGCTTCTGGAGCGCCGGCTGATGGAACATGACGGACCCGAAATCGTGGCGGTGGTGAGCGATACCACCCATTCCTGGTTCGAGCGCGCGATCATGGGCACCAACCGCGACCGCCTGCTGCGGCGGCTCGCGCGCGCAGACCGGTACGACCGGCTGCGCGTATTCCATCCGGTGGTGGACGGGCGGGACGGGCCGTGCGACATCCTCGTCCACGCCAAGCTCATGGTGGCGGATGACCGTTATCTCTGGATGGGCTCGTCCAATCTGAACAACCGCTCCGTGGGTCTCGACAGCGAATTCGACGTGACGCTGGAAGCGAGCCGGGAGGATCAGTCTGCGGCCGTGGCAGGCATCCGCAATGCCCTTCTGGCGGAGCATCTGGGCGCGACGCCGGAGCGTGTCGCCATGCATCTGGAAGCGACCGGTTCGCTGATCCGCGCGGTCGATCTGCTGAATGGCGGTCCCCGCCGCCTCCGCCCCTTCCAGGCCCCGCGCCGCGACGGTCCGACCGAGCCCATCCCCGGCACGAAGATCCTCGATCCCGTGGCACCCTTCTCCTGGTCCCGCCTATGGGCAAAGCTGTTCGGGTGAGAGGCGCCGTCAGCGCGCCTTTCGCTTTTCCACCACTTCCGTGATCCCCAGCAGCGCAAGGCCGAGCAGGAGGGGCGCCAGGAAATAAACGAAGCGGAAGACCAGGAGCGGGCCGATCAGGTCCTGTCCCGGCAACACATGCTGGACCACCGTTTCTACCACCCCGAGTCCGCCCGGCACATGGGTGATGAGCGTGGCGGTATTGGCTGCCACATAGGCGGAGGCGACGGCGGGATAGGACACCTCCGCCACATGGGTGAGCGCCTGGTGCAGGCAGGCCGCCACCAGCGCAAAATTCACCGTGCCCACGATGATCTGCGCCAGGGCGAGCCCCGCTTTGGGCCGCCGCAGCCGCCAGAAGGTGCGCCGGGCGAACCGCTCCGGCACCATTGCCCAGGCGAGATAGGCGAGTGGCACGAGGATGCCGGCAAGGCCCAATGTCCTGAGGGTGGCTTCCGGCAGGCGCAGCAGGCTCTGGGCGGTGGCAGGATCGGCCATCATGGAGATGCCCGCCAGCATGGACAGGCCCAGCCCCACCGTGACCCCGCAGAAAAGCACGATCTGCGCCACGTCGCCGGCGCCCAGGCCCCAGCGGGAATAGAAGCGGTAGCGAATGGCCCCCGAGCTGAGGCCCGCAAAGCCGATGGAATGGCCCAGAGACAGGCTCGCGAACGAGGCGAGCGCCGCCTGCCGGTAGGGGAGTGGCCGCTCGATCCAGCGCAAGGCGAGATAGTCGAAGAAAGTGAGGCAGACATAGCTTGCCGCCGCAAACCCGGCCGCCAACCCAAGGCGCCACCCCCGCACCGCGGTCACGGCCGCCACGATTTCCTCGAAGCTGTAGCGGCTCAGGGCATGCCACAGAAGCCCCACGCCCAGCAGCGCGGCTGCCAGGAAGAAGCCCAGTTGGAAGATGCGGCTCGCGGCGATGGCATGCATGCGGGCCAGCAGGCCCCCGCTCCGGCGGGTCGCGGCAGGATGGGCGGTGCTCATAGCGTGGTCTCGCTGACGGGAACGGGGCCGATGGGGGCGGACAGTTCGGGCGCTCCACGCTCCGGGTCCGTCGCGGCGCGCAGGCTGAGATCGACCATCAGCGGCAGATGATCCGAGGCGAGGCGGGTGGCGCGACCGCTGACAACCTCGCAGCCTTCCACCCGCAGATCGCCGCGCAGGAACACATGGTCGATGCGCAGGAGCGGCCAGCGGCTCGGGAAGGTGGCGGCCGGAGGCCGGCCATCCGCCCGCTGAGCGTCGCGCAACTGGGTGGCGAGCAGGCGATAAGCCGCGGACGCCGGGCGGGCATTGAAGTCCCCCAGCAGGACCGCCGGACCCCGGCACAGGGGGTGACCGAGCCAGTCCGGCCCGAGAAGGGCCCGCGCCTGATCGAGGCGTTCGCGCGGCAGGAGGCCGAAATGAGCGTTCAACACCTGCACGGGCTGGCCGGCCACGTCCACCTCCACCCAAAGGGCCCCCCGCGGCTCCACCCAGCGGCGCCCGCGCGGACCCGGCAAGGGTCCGGCCCTCACGAGGCGCATGGGATGAAGGGACAGGATGGCATCGCCATAAAGCTCCTCCAGCACCCGAATGGCGGGGTGGAAATGGTGGGACATCCGCAGTTCCGCGGCGATGGCGAGCGCCTGGTCAATGGCGCCGCTGCGCAGGCGGTTCACGTCCAGTTCCTGGAGCGCGACCACGTCGGCCCGCGTCCTGGCGATCACCTGCGCGATCCGCTCCGGGGCGTAGCGGCCATCGAGCCCCAGGCAGCGGCGCACATTGTAGGTGACGACCCGCAGGCGCGGGGGCTCATGCGGCGAGGTGGGAGGCGTGACAACGGACGTCATGCCTTCTCAACGCCGGCGGCCGCGGTGAAGATCCAGGGCGGCGTCCGCGTGGGCCACCGATCCTCTCCTCGGGCGCGACCCAAGTCAGGCCAGTTCGAGCATGCGCAGAAACATCTGCAGTCGCATGGCAGCGAAGCTGACATCGTCAGGATCGCCGGTGCGGGCCGCCAGCACCAGGAGGTCTGCACATTCCTGAAGAGCCGCGGAGTGCGAGAGGGTGAAATATCGCCCCGAGACCAGGTTGCCCGCATCCCGCAGCGTGCGGATCTCCAGATTCTCCGCCGAGGCGATGCGGATGCGCACCGGGAGCGGTGCATCCCAATGGGCCTGCGGCGCATCGGGGGCCGCGATGACGTCGCACCCATCGCGCCGCGCGAGCGGGCTGTCGCGCACCTCCGCGGGGCGGTCGCCCCCCACCTCCCCAGTGGAGCCTCCGCCTTGGTTGTGAAGGGCATGATCGAAGTCCCCCCGCAGCGCCTCGTGCTGCAAGAGGGGCGGATTGTGCTGGTCCTCCAGGTTCTGCCGGAGATCGTCGGGATAGGCCGTGTGTCTGTCGTCCATGGCTGTGGTCCTGCCGCTCGCGGATGGTTCGCTCTCAACGCCCGAACACGCCAATAGGTCCGATGCGAACGCTCACCCCTGCTTCAGCGGCGCAGAGGACGGCAACGGCAAGCCCAAGATAAAACTTGAACAGAACATTAAAGACTAGACTCACTTCCGATTACTACCGCAACGCTCACAATGCATCGCCAAGCCTAAGTAAACTCTGCAGTTAAATACAGCATTTGTCGGAACCATCTTTGTAGCCGCTGGTTGACCCTCCGCATGCCCGAGATCGGAGGTCCCCATGTCCCCAGGCAAGACACCCGAAGGCGAGACAACCGAACGTACGGCAACCACCGACCACGCCCGCATCGGCACGCCGGACGGTGGCGGGCTCATGCGCCTCGCTTTCGGCGACGCCGACGAAAGCCTGGAAGAGGTGTCCCTGGAAGAGGGGTCCCCGGAAGAGGTGTCCTGGGACGATGTCTTCGACACGTTCGAGCGCAGCGCGCTGGCCTTTCTCTACCAGGAAGCGAGTGAAAGCCGCTTCAACACGTTCATCCGGCGCAACTCCAACTGAACCGGCACCCCATGGCGAACATCCTCATCACCGGCGGTGCCGGCTTCATCGGCAGCCATCTGGCGCGTGCGCTCGTTGAGCGGGGCGACACGGTGCGCCTTTTCGATTCCCTCATTCCCCAGGTCCACGGCGCCGGCAGCCCAGCCCTGCCGCCCGAAGCCGAACTCATGATCGGCGATGTGCGCGATCCCGTGCATGTGGGAAAGGCGATCCAGGGCATGGATGCGGTGATCCATCTCGCGGCCGAAGTGGGCGTCGGCCAGAGCATGTATGCCATTGACCGCTACGTGGCCGTGAACGATCTCGGCACCGCCGTGCTGTTCCAGGCGCTGATCGAGAATCCCGTGCGGCGGGTGATCGTGGCCTCGTCCATGAGCATCTATGGGGAAGGCCTCTACCGCGACGCGGACGGCGCGCCGGTGGAAAATGCGGTGCGCAGCACCAGCGGCCCCGGCAGGTGGGACCTGGTGGATAGCGCCGGCCTCCCGCTCACCGCCGCGCCGACGCCCGAATGGAAGCGCCCCAACCTCGCCTCGGTCTATGCCCTCACCAAATATGTGCAGGAATGCCTGACGCTGAATGTCTGTGCCGCCTATGGCATGGAGGGCGTCGCCCTGCGGCTGTTCAACGTCTATGGCCCCGGCCAGGCGCTCTCCAACCCCTATACGGGTGTGCTGGCCATCTTCGCTTCCCGTCTTCTCAATGGGCGTCCCCCGCTCGTATTCGAGGATGGCCACCAGAGGCGTGATTTCGTCCATGTGTCGGACGTGGCCCGCGCCTTCGTCGCCGCCTTGGATGCCCCGGCGGCGGTGGGCGGGGTCTATAATGTCGGCAGCGGGAAGGACCGCTCCGTGCTGCAGGTGGCGCAAGCCCTTGCCGTCGCCATGGGGCGGCCAGACATCGATCCGCAGGTCACCGGCCAGTCCCGCACCGGCGACATTCGTCACTGCTTTGCAGATATTGCCAAGGCGCGCGCGGACCTTGGCTATGCACCGCGCGTCGCCTTTGAAGCGGGTGTGGCGGAATTGGTAGACTGGCTCGCCGCCCAGAATGCCGTGGACAGCGCCGAAGAGGCCCGCCGCGAGCTGGAAACGCGGGGGCTGGTGGCATGACGCCCGCACCCGCCCTGCGGCGAATCCGCCCCGTCCTCGTCACCGGCGGCGCCGGCTTCATCGGCGCCAACCTGGCCCAGCGCCTCGCGCGGGATGGCGAGCATGTGCTGGTGCTGGACAGCCTCGCCCGCCCCGGCGTCGAGGCCAATGTGGACTGGCTGAAGGCCGTTCATGCCACGCGGATCAGCTTCGTGAAGGCCGATATCCGGGACTTCCAGACCTGCGCCGATGCAGTGGCCGATGCCACCGCCATTTTTCATTTCGCCGCCCAGGTGGCGGTCACCACGGCCCTGAATGCCCCGCTTGAGGATTTCGCGGTCAATGCGGCCGGCACGCTCGGCCTGCTGGAAGCCGTTCGCATCCGTGCGCCGCAGACCCCCTTGGTGTTTGCCAGCACCAACAAGGTGTATGGCGCGCTCTCCGATCTGCCCCTCACCCTCGCCGACGGCGCCTACGCGCCGCGCGATCTCGACATCGCCCGCTTCGGCATCGGCGAGGCGCGGGCGCTGGATTTCCACACCCCCTATGGCTGCTCCAAGGGGACGGCGGACCAGTATGTGCTCGACTATGCCCGCACCTTCGGCCTCAAGGCCGCGGTCATGCGCATGAGCTGCATCTACGGCCCCCGCCAGATGGGGACGGAAGACCAGGGATGGGTGGCCCATTTCCTCCGGCGCATCGCCTCGGGCGAGGCCGTCACGCTGTTCGGTGACGGCCATCAGGTGCGCGACGTCCTCTATGTGGAGGATGCGGTGGATGCCTATCTGGCGGCCCGCGCCCGCATCGATCAGGTGACGGGTCGGGCCTTCAATCTCGGGGGCGGCCCTTCCAACGCGGTCACGCTGCGCCATGTCATCGCCCATGCGGAACAGGTGCTGGGACGACAGGCCCGCCTGGAGCTCCAGCCGTGGCGCACCGGCGACCAGCGCTATTATGTGAGCGACACGCGCACGGTCCGCGCGGCGCTTGGCCTTCCGGCGCCGCTCGACTGGCGGGAAGGCGTCGCGCGGCTCGCTCAATGGATCGGCGAGGCCGGTCACCAGCCCCCGACGGACAAAGCCCTCATCGCCCAGCCCATGGAGGCGTGACCCATGCGCGTCGCTCTGGTCAATCCGCCTTGGCGCTATGACCATTCCATCTATTTTGGCTGCCGCGCGCCCCATCTGCCGCTGGAGCTGGGATCGGCGAAGGTGCTGCTGGAACAGGCCGGCCATGAGGTGCTGATCTGCGACGGGCAGCTCAGTGGCAAGGACGATGCAGGGCTCGTGGCGGAGGTGGCTGCCTTCGGTGCGGACATGAGCGTGGTTACCACCGCGCCCACCTATCTCTTCTGGCGCTGTGCGCCGCCTGAATTGCGGGTGCCCCGGGCCTTCCTGGATGCGCTGGGCGATCAGGGTGGCCGCACGGTGGCGGTGGGTCCGCACGGCTCAGTCACGCCTGGGGCGACGCTGAACAAGCTGGGCGTGGACCTTGTGGTACGCGGGGAATGCGAGGAAGCGCTTGTCGAGCTTGCGGACGGTCACGCGCCTGCAACCATTTCGGGCCTGGCCTTCCGCACGGACGGCGGTTTAACCCTCACCGGTGGCCCCCGGGCCACGCGCTTCAAGGACCTTCCCGCCCTGGCCTGGCCCGATGCCTGGATCGAAGGCCATCATCACCATCACCACCGCTTCGAGGCCGAGCCCGACGGGCCGGGCGCGGAAGTGGAGGCCTCGCGCGGCTGCCCCTATCACTGCAGCTTCTGCGCCAAGATCGACTTCCGCGACGCCTATCGTCGGCGCGACCTGCCGCCGCTGCTGGACGAAATCGACCGCCTCATCGCCCAGGGGGTCACCTATTTCTACTTCATCGACGAAATCTTCCTGCCTCAGAAGCCGCTTCTGGAAGCACTGGAAGCCCGTCAGGTGCCCTTCGGTATTCAGACCCGCATTGACCTGTGGAAGCCCGACATGCTTGACCTCCTGGGCGCGGCGCGCTGCGTGTCCATCGAGGCGGGCGTTGAAAGCCTGACCCTGGAAGGGCGCGCCCTGCTGGACAAGAATTGCCGCCTGACCACCGACGAACTGGCCGAGCGCCTCATCCATGCCCGCCGGCGCGTGCCCTTCGTGCAGGCCAATCTCATCGAAATGCCCGCGGACGATGATGCTCTGGTGGCGGAGTGGCGCGAGAAGCTGCAGCGGGCGGGCGTGTGGGCCAATGATCCCGTCCCGCTCTATCCCTATCCCTCCTCCCCCGATTATCGGCGCCTTTTCGGCGAGCCCGACGAGGCGGCCTGGGAGCGGGCGCACGCTTACTATCTCGCCCAGTTCTCCAGCCTCAGCGACATCCAGGAAGAGCACCCCCTCCCCTTGCCGGACCTGGAGGCCGCATGCGCCCATTGCCGCTGAACCTCCTTCTGACTGCCGATGCGGTGGGCGGGGTCTTCACCTATGCGCTCGATCTGGCGCGAGGCCTCGCCCCCCTTGGAGTACGCACCACGCTCGTGATGCTGGGGCCGGCCATGGCACCGCACCAGCAAGCGACCGCACGCGCCGTGCACGACGTTCAGGTGGTGGAGACCGGCCTGCCGCTGGACTGGCTGGCATCGACCCCCGACCAGATCCTGGCCGCGGCGGAGCAGGTCTCCAGCCTCGCCTTTGCGCACCATGCGGACCTCGTCCATCTCAATACCCCGGCCCTGGCCTTGGGCGACTATCCCTGCCCGGTGACGGTGGGGCTGCATTCCTGCCTCGCCAGTTGGTGGGGCACCGTGGAGGACGGCCCGCTGCCGCAGGACTTCGTCTGGCGCACCCAATTGATGGCAGAGGCGCTTTCCCGAGCGGACGCCGTGCTGTGCCCCACCCATGCCTTCGCCACGTCCGTGCTGGCGCTTTACGGCGCCTCGCCCGTGGTGGTGCATAATGGCCGCGCCGCGCCGCGCGCACCCTTGCCGCAGATCGCCCCGGAGGCGACCTTCGCCTTCTCCACCGGCCGGCTGTGGGATCGTGGCAAGAATGCCCATACGCTCGATGCCGCAGCCGCGCAGATGGACGTGCCGCTCCTGCTGGCGGGTCCGACCGTGAGCCCCCAGGGCGATGCGGTGCGCCTCGGCCATGCCATGGCGCTTGGGGCGCTCGACGAGCCGGCGGTGCGCGCGCATCTCGCCCGACGGCCCGTCTTCGTCTCGGCCGCGCTCTACGAGCCGTTCGGCCTCGGCGTGCTGGAAGCCGCGCAGGCGGGGTGCCCGCTGGTGCTCTCCGACATTCCCACCTTCCGCGAGCTCTGGCATGGCGCCGCTCTGTTCGTGCCGCCGCGCGACGCGGAGGGCTTTGCCGCCGCTGTGAATGCAGTCGCCGCCGATGAGAGGCTGCGCCGGGCCCTGGGCCAAGCGGCGGAGCGGCGGGCGGGGGCCTATGACGCGCAGGTCATGGCCGCGGCCACGGCCGACCTGTATCGCGCCCTGCTGCTGCGCTCCAGCACCCCCCTCGACCCGTCCAGCCTCACCGGAACCCTCGCATGAAGATCGTCTATTTCAGCCATTCGCTGCTCTCCTGCTGGAACCACGGCAATGCCCATTTCCTGCGCGGCGTGCTGCGGGAGCTGGCGCTCGACGGACACGAGGTGCGCCCCCTGGAGCCAGTGGGCTCCTGGAGCCTCAAAAGCCTTCTGGAAGACCATGGGGAGGACGGCCTCTCCCCCTTCCGCGCGGCCTATCCGGAACTGGCGCCGGCACGCTGGGAGAGCGAAGAGGACATGGAGGCCGCCCTTTCCGGGGCCGACCTCGTCATCGTTCATGAATGGAACGACCCTGCGCTCGTAGCCGATCTCGGCCGGCGGCGGGCACAAGGCGCCCGCTTCCTGCTTCTGTTCCACGACACCCACCACCGGGCCGTGAGCGACCCGGAGGCCATCCGCGCCTTCGATCTTTCCGGATATGACGGCGTGCTCGCGTTCGGCGAAGCGCTGGCGGAGGTCTATCGCCGCTGGGGCTGGAGCAATCGCGTCTTTGTCTGGCACGAGGCGGCGGACGTGCGCCATTTCCATCCGCCGCAGGAGGAGACGGTCCGGGATGGCGTGGTCTGGATCGGTAATTTCGGCGAGGGGGAGCGGAGCCAGGAGATCGAAGATTTTCTTTTGAAGCCTGCGGCGCGCGCAGGCCTGCCGCTGACCATCTATGGGGTTCGTTATCCTGCTGCGGCGCTGGCGCGGCTCGACGCGCATGGCGCGCGCTATGCCGGCTGGCTCGCCAATGCCCGAGTTCCCGAGGTGTTCGCCCGGCACCTGGCCACGGTCCATGTGCCCCGGCGCTATTATGCCTCGGTGCTGCCGGGCATCCCCACGATCCGGGTGTTCGAGGCCCTGGCCTGCGGCATCCCCCTGGTGAGCGCGCCCTGGGAGGATGCGGAGCATCTGTTCACGCCGGGCGCGGACTATCTGGTGGGCGAGGACACACAGGCCTGCGCCCGCCACCTCACCGCGCTGAAGGCCGACCCCGACCTGCGCGCGCACCTGGCCGCCCATGGCCTTGCCACCATCCAGGCGCGGCACACCTGCGCCCACCGGGCGGCCGAACTGCTCGCCGTCGTCCGCAGCCTGTCCGCCACCCCACAGGAGAGCGCCGCATGAAGATCGCCTTCTACGGATCGAGCCTCCTGTCCTCCTACTGGAACGGGGCCGCAACCTATTATCGCGGCATCATCAAGGGCTTGGCGGGCCTCGGCCATGACGTGACCTTCTATGAGCCCGACGCGTTTGATCGCCAGCAGCACCGCGACATGGAACCGCCGGACTGGGCCAAGGTGGTGGTCTATCCCGCCACCCAGGACGGCCTTCAAAGGGTCGTGGCGCGGGCGGGCGATGCCGATGTGGTGGTCAAGGCGAGTGGCGTCGGGGTCTTCGACGACGCATTGCTGGAGGGCGTCGTCGCCGCCGCGCGTCCCGGCGCCCTGCGCCTGTTCTGGGACGTGGATGCCCCCGCGACCCTCGCGGCCCTGCGGGCCTCGCCGGGCCATCCGCTGCTGCGCCTGCTTCCGGCGCTCGACCTGGTGCTCACCTATGGCGGCGGGCCGCCAGTGGTGGAGGCCTATGGCCATCTCGGCGCCCACCGGTGCGAACCGGTCTATAACGCCCTCGACCCGGACACCCATCACCGGGTAGCGCCCGATCCGCGCTTTGCCTGCGATCTGGCCTTCCTCGGCAATCGCCTGCCGGACCGGGAGGCGCGGGTGACCCAGTTCTTCCTCATGCCGGCGGCCCGCCTGCGGGAGACATCCTTCCTGCTGGGCGGCAATGGCTGGGACGACCGGGCGATGCCGAACAATGTCCGCAAGATCGGCCATGTCTATACGCGCGACCACAATGCGCTCAACTCCTCCGCCCGCACGGTGCTGAACATTGCCCGCGACAGCATGGCCGCGACCGGCTTTTCGCCGGCCACGCGCGTCTTCGAGGCGGCGGGCGCCGAGGCCTGCCTCATCACCGATGCCTGGATCGGCCTCGATCTCTTCCTCACCCCCGGCGAGGAAGTGCTGGTGGCCCGCGACGGCATGGATGTGGCCGAGCACCTGTCCACCCTCACGCCCGCCCGCGCCCGCGCCATCGGCGAGGCCGCCGGACGCCGCATCCGGGCGGAGCACACCTATCAGAAGCGCGCCGCGCAGGTGGACGCCATCCTGAGGGATGCCATGGCCGAGCGGCGGGAAAGGGTGCCGGCATGAGCTATGACCTCGTGGTCCTCGGCCTCAGCCTTTCGTCCTCCTGGGGCAATGGCCATGCCACCACCTATCGCGCCCTGCTGAAGGCCTATGCGCGCGCGGGACGCCGCATCCTATTCCTGGAGCGCGAGCAGCCCTGGTATGCCGCCCATCGCGACCTGCCAGCGCCGGATTTCTGCACGCTGGCCTTCTATGACAGCCTGGACGACCTCACCCGCCACGGCCCGGCCATCGCCGGGGCGCGGGCGGTGATGGTCGGCTCTTATGTGCCGGACGGGCTGGCGGTCGCCCGCATGGTGCTTGGCCATGCCCAAGGCGTGACCGCCTTCTATGATATCGACACGCCGGTGACGCTCGCCACGCTGGAGCGGGGCGCCTGCGCCTATCTCAGCGCCGATCTCATTCCCGGCTTCGACCTTTATCTGTCCTTCACCGGCGGCCCGACGCTGGAGCGGCTGGAACGGGTGTTCGGCGCCAGGCGGGCACGCGCCCTTTATTGCGCCGTGGACCCGGAGGCTTACCGTCCGCTGGACATCCTGCCACTCTATGACCTCGGCTATCTCGGCACCTATGCGCCCGACCGCCAGCCGGCCCTGGAGCGCCTTCTCCTCGCCCCCGCCCGCGCCGCCCCGGACTTGACCTTCGCCGTCGCCGGCTCGCAATATCCGGCCGACATCACTTGGCCGGACAATGTCATGCACCTCGACCACGTGCCGCCGGGGGAGCACGCCGCCTTCTATGCCGCCGGCCGCTTCACCCTCAATCTGACGCGGGCGGACATGGTGAAGGCCGGCTTCAGCCCCAGCGTGCGCCTGTTCGAGGCGGGCGCCTGCGGCACCCCCATTATTTCCGATCCCTGGCCCGGCCTTGAGACCCTGTTCTCACCCGTCACCGAGATCCTGATCGCCCGCGACACCTCCGATGTCCTGCGCACCCTGCACCTGATGGAAGAACCCGAGCGCAAGGCCATCGGGGCGCGGGGACGCACGCGGGTGCTGGCCGCCCATACCGCCGCCCACCGGGCGGAGGAGCTCGACCGCCACATCGCCGCCGCTGCCCTGGAAGGCGCGGCAGTTTCCGCCTGATCCACCGCCCTGCGGCCGCGCGCCGAGGGAGAAAGGAAGCGCCATGGTCCATGCAGACGAGACCGTCGCACTGATCGCCGGCGGCGCGGGCTTCATCGGCTCCCATCTTACGGACGCTCTTCTGGCCCGTGGCTGCCGGGTGCTGTGCCTCGACAATTTCCTGACCGGGCGCCACGAGAATCTGCGCCATCTGGAGCACGAGCCCCGCTTCGACATCATTGAGGCGGATGTCACCGATCCCCTGCCGGCGCGCCTCCTGCGGCGGAGCGGCCGCCTTGCTTATGTGTTCAACCTGGCCTGCGCCGCTTCTCCGCGCCACTATCAGGCCAATCCCGAGCACACGCTGATGACCTGCGTGCTGGGCACCCACCAGTTACTCGCCTTGGCCCAGCAGCACGGCGCCCGCTTCCTGCTGGCCTCCACCAGCGAGGTCTATGGCGATCCGGAAGTGCATCCCCAGCAGGAGAGCTATTGGGGCCACGTGAACCCCACCGGCCCGCGCGCCTGCTATGACGAGGGCAAGCGGGCGGCGGAAACGCTGACCTTCGACTATCTGCGCGCCCGCCGCGGCGATGCGCGGGTCGCCCGTATCTTCAACACCTATGGCCCGCGCATGCGCGCCGATGACGGGCGCCTGGTCTCGAACGCCGTCACCCAGGCGCTCTCGGGGGACGACATCACCATCTATGGCAGCGGCGATCAGACGCGGTCCTTCTGCTATGTGGACGACCTGGTGGACGGCCTGCTCCGCCTGATGCTGCACACGCACGACTATCGCGGCGCCATCAATCTGGGCAATCCGGCCGAGCTGACGGTGAAGGAACTGGCGGAAGAGGTGGTGCGTCTCACGGGCTCCCGCTCGATCGTTTCCTACCGGCCGCTGCCCGTGGATGATCCCCGCCGCCGCCGGCCCGACATCACCCTGGCGCGGCAGGTGCTCGGCTGGAAGCCGCAGGTGCTGTTGGCGCAGGGGCTGCGGCATACCATCGACCATTTCGCCAGCACGGCCCTGGGACTGGCGGCCGCACCACTCACCCGCCGCCGGATCGCGCAGGCGCGGACCACCTCGTCGAACAACCTGCCGGCCTCGCCGGCATGAAAGGCGGGCGCGCTCGGGATAGGACGCCGCCCCGCCAGCCTCAGAGGGAGGGAATGGCGAAAAGGGACGGCGGACGCAACGCCCGCGCCGGGGCATAGCGGCGGATCATCCGCCCGCAAAAGTCCGCGAACTCCTCGGCCACTGCCGGGGGGCTGGTGTGGTGGGGCGCAAGCCCCCGGCTTTCCGGCGTGAAGCAGAAGGTGACCGTCACGTCAAACGGCTCCAGGGCCTCCATCATGCGATCATAGAAGGCTTCCGCACCGGGCCTCAGACTGTCGGCCCATGACAGGCCGGTGCGCAGGTGACGGACCCCCAGGCGCCTCATCCACTCTACCGCATCATCAAGACGCGGGTCCTCCAAATGGAACCATTGCACCAGGCCGAACGCATGGGCGTGGCGCGCGAACACATCCAGCGCCGGCTTCGGCGTGCCATCGGCGCGGATGAGGCCCATGTGGAAATGCCGATAATAGGAGGAGCCTTCCGCCTCCTTGTGCCGCGTGGTGGCGCCCCAGGCCTGCGGGAGGTCGAACAGCGAATACCAGTGAAGGCGCGGCGCGGCGCCGACCAGCAACTCTGCGGTGCGCTGAAGACCCCAGGCCTGCACCTCGTCCGCGCCGAAGCTGGAGACGCCCACCTCGCTCACCCACACCGGCAGATGCGTGACCTCCGCGATCTCCGCGATGCGGGTCGGCCACGCGTCGATCTGCCAGAGATTCCAATCCAGGGGAAAACCGTGCACAGCTACCGCGTCCACATGGTCGAGCACGCCGCGCGCCTGCATGTTGCGCATGAAGCCGGGATCGATGGGGGAAATGCCGCCCAGCACGCGCGTGATGTGAGAATTCTCGGCGGCGATGGCATCGCCCGCCAGACTCGCCATGCGGGCAAAGAGGGTCCAGTCGGGGTCCAGTTCGGGGTCCCAATGGGATTTGTTGTTCGGCTCGTTCCAGATCATCGCCGCTTCGATCATGCCTGCCCTCCTCGCGCCGGATAGACCGCGCCTTCGCCCGCGGGCGCACCGCCGCGACGGCACAGATAGACCTCCTCCTCTGGATGGCCGACGATCTCGAAGCCGGAGGAGCGCAGCATGGCCTCGATGCCGGCGCGATTGGGCACCCACCAATTGGTGGGATCGCCGGCATAGCGATGCTCGATGAAATGAAGGCGGGGATAGTCGTCCCGCTCAAACGGCGCGGTCGCGGAGAAGGGCGCGTCCGCCGGCACCGGGGCCACCGCCGCGCTTCCGCGCAGCATGCACTGGAACACCATCAGGTCTCCCACCACATGCTCGCGCACCAGATCGAGCGCCAGCAGGGGATGGCGGAGGTGATAGAGCACCCCCATGAACAGGACCATGTCGAAGCGCCGACCGAGCCGCGCCACGTCATAGACGGACATCTTCTCAAAGGCGACATCAAGACCCGTCACCTCGGCCGCGAAGCGCGCCTGCGCCAGATAGGCTTCGTCGAAATCGATGCCCAGAACGCTCTGCGCGCCCCGCCGCTTCATTTCCAGGCTGTAGAAGCCGCCATTGCAGCCGATGTCCAGCACCGTGCGGCCCGACAGATCGGCGGGAATGGCCTGCGCAAAGTGGCGCCACTTCATGCGCGGATAGTCGCCGAGAAAATGGTTCGGCGCCGTCAGGACGCCGTTGAGCTCGAGATTGTGGAACCAGGGGCCGAGGGCGGTGACCCGGTTGCGTATCTCCTCGCTGGACAGGCTCATGGCGTGTGCATCCTCCTTGGCCGTCACCAGACAACGTCATTGAGGCCCACCAGCCGATAGCCCTGCGGGCCGGTCTCCAGGCGGGTGATGGAAGCGGGCGCGATGTCGAACCGCCACCAAGCATCGAGGGGCAAGGCGAGCACGTGGCACACCGCTGCCTTGATCACATCCGCATGGGTCACGAGGGCGAAGGGCGCGGCGCTGGCGTGCCGCGCCACCTGGTCGAGATGGTCGACCACACGTGCCTGCACCTGCCCCATGCTTTCGCCGGCGGGGGTGCGGGCGGTGGCGCGCTCCGCATTCCAGCGGCAGAAGTCGGGGTCGCGGTTCAGCGTCTCGAAATCGTGCCCGGACCAGCGTCCGAAATCGATCTCATCGAGCGCCGCGGCCATGATGGGGTCGGGCAGGGCAGAGGCCTCCGCGATGGCGCCGGCGGTCTCGCGGGTGCGCTCGCGCGGGCTGCAATGGACGCGCTCAAGCCCCTCCCCCTTCAGCCGCGCCGCCAGACGCTGCGCCTGGGCGCGGCCCGCCTCCCCGAGATGCACGCCCGGCATGCGCCCGGCGAGGAACTTCCCCACGTTGTCGTGGGCGGCGTGGCGCACCAGCAGGATGACGCTCACGCCGGGCGCCTCAGCGGCACCGGCATCTGGTCGGCGCCAGCGATGAAGCGCTGGGTCCGCTCGCGCGCCTCGGCGTCGGTGAACTGCTCGGGCGGGGATTTCATGAAATAGCTGGATGGCCCAACGAGAGCCCCGCCTATGCCCCGATCCAAAGCCAGCTTCACGCAGCGCACCGCATCGATGACGATGCCGGCGGAGTTAGGCGAATCCCACACCTCCAGCTTCACCTCGGCGGAGAGCGGCACGCCGCCGAAGGCGGTACCCTCCAGGCGGATGAAAGCGATCTTGCGGTCGGTGAGCCAGGGCACATAGTCGCTTGGCCCCACATGCACGTCGCCCTCCGGCAAGGGCTGCGGGCACTGGCTGGTCACGGCCTGCGTCTTGGAAATCTTCTTGGAGGCGAGCCGATCGCGCTCCAGCATGTTCTGGAAATCCGCATTGCCACCCACATTGAGCTGGTAGGTGCGGTCGAGCCGCACGCCGCGCTCGGAAAAGAGGGTGGCGAGCATGCGGTGAACGATGGTGGCGCCCACCTGGCTCTTGATATCGTCGCCGATGATGGGCAGCCCCCGCGCCTCGAAGCGTGCCCGCCATTCCGGCCGCGACGCGATGAAGACGGGCAGGCAGTTCACGACGCCGCATCCGGCTTCAAGCGCCTGTTCCATATACCATTCCGCCGCCCGCTCGGAGCCCACCGGCAGGTAGCAGACCATCACGTCCGCGCCGCTCTCGCGCAGCACGTGCGCGACATTGCAGGGTGGCTCGGGCGCCTCTTTTATGAGATCGGTCATGTAGCGACCGATGCCATCCAGGGTCGGGCCCCGGGAGACGGTGACGCCGAGAGGGGGAACGTCGGCAAAGACATGGGTGTTGTTGGGCGGCGCGTGGATGGCCGCGCTCACGTCGCGCCCTACCTTGGCAGCGGACACGTCGAAGGCGGCGCAGATCTCGATGTCCCCGACCTCGTAGCCTCCGAGATCGGCGGTCATCAGGCCCGGTATGGAGGCGCCCGCGCTGGCGGTGCGGTAGTGGACGAGCCCCTGGACCAGGGAGGAGGCACAATTGCCGACGCCAACAAGGGCCACGCGCAGTTTGTCAGCGCTCACTTTTCCACTCCGCATTCCGGCACAGGCCAACCGCCGCGCGCCCTTGGAGGCCCGCGTGCGACCGGTCGCATGCCTCTGACGCATTGAACATGGACCGGATCCCCGCAGGTCCCGCTTCGGCGCGACAGGGGAAAACGGACCCGGCGACGGGAGGATCAACAAAGGTCTCAATCTTCACCGCCGGGTGAAGTTCCAATCATTCTTGGTTTGGCAATGATATTTGGAACCCTACGGCATCGTCTCCGTTTGGTTCTGATTACCCAATGCATGTTTCGGAAGGACGGAGCCGCTGATGAATACAGCCAACCTGCAGCTCGAGGGCCTGCTCCTGGCCATATCGCGCCTGCTGGAGACCGCTCGGCGGAAGGGACTTCTGACGCAGCAGGAGATCGAGACCGCGCTGCAGGAGGCGGACCTGGCGGCGCGGCAGGAGACGCAAGCGCGCAACCTCTCTCCGGCACAGGCGGAAGGCGTACGGTTTCCCATCCGTTTTCTTCTTGCGGCCACCAACCTCGCCGCAGGCAGCGCACCGACCTTTGGAGACACCGCCGCTTTGGTGGGCGAGCAGAAGGACGGCCGTCAGCGGCGCTGAGGGGGCCGCGACACGTCCTTGCGGTGCGCTCAGCCGGCAAGTGTCGCCACGGCGATGCCGAACACCAGAATGCCCGCAGCGATCAAGCCCCAGGTGCGCCAGCTGGGCGGTGCGGTCGCGGGGGCGCGATTGTCCTCCTCGCTTTCGGGCTCATAGAGCTCGCCCATGGACGTGTCGCCGTCGGCGATGCGGTCGCCCTTTTCCGGCGGTCCGTCCACGCGCGGCGGCAGGCCAGCGGCCTCGTCGTCGGTGCCAAGCGGAGCGGCGGCCGGGTCGGAATAGCGGATCTTGTCGCGTGTCTCGCCGCTGTCCACGGCATGGCGCACGCGCGGCGCGGGATTGGGCGTTTCGGTCATGGGTCGATTCCTTTTCTAGCGACAAAAGGGGAATGCCGGCTTGTAGCTTCCCGTTCCCCCGCCGGGCAGGAACAGGCGCGCCAGCGGCGCGTTGCTCTGCCACGGGGGAGGATCAGCCGGCCCGATTTTCCGCAGGCGCATCGCTCCATCCCGAAGGATGATGCCGTCCGATGCCCTTGCACCCTGCTTCCCTTTCCGCCCGGCCCGAACGCCCCGCCCTGCCATCCACCGTCACACCCAGCAGCCCCGCACAGCGGAAGCCGCCGGTGGCCAATCCGACACCCAGCAAGCCGACGTCGCGCAAGGCGCGGGCGCGCACCACGGCCCAGCTTGCCCGCGCGGCGGGCCTCGTCATGGTGCGGCGAGACACGCTGAACATCACCCGGCGCCGCTGCGGGCGGGGCTATCGCTATTTCGATGGCACGGGAAAGCCCATCACCGACAAGGACCTGATTTCGCGGCTCGCCGCCCTTGCGGTGCCGCCCGCCTATGCGGATGTGCGCTTCGCGTCCCATCCGCGCGCCCATCTCCAGGCGGTCGGGCGCGATGCGGCAGGGCGGGTGCAATATCGCTATCACCCCGATTGGGAAGCGGTGCGCGGCCAGTTGAAGGCTGAACGGCTCGCCCGTTTCGCCGAGGCCCTGCCCCGCATCCGCCGACGCGTCGCCCGCGACCTCTCAGCCCCGGTGGGGTCCCGTCTGCTGGCTCTGGCGGGCGTGGTGGAACTGGTGACCCTCACCGCCATCCGGCCGGGCGAGGAAGCCTATGCCAGGGAGCGCGGCACGCGCGGCGCAGCGACGCTGCTGAAATCCAACCTGCGGCACAAGCCGCAGGGCCTGGAGCTGAGCTTCCAGGCCAAGGGCGGCCGGAAGGTGGTCTGCGCCATCGCAGATCCCCGCTTCCTGTCCCTGGTGGCGGCCTTGCGCCAATTGCCGGGGCGGCGTCTGTTCCAGTATCGCAACGCCCAAGACGAGGTGCGGCCGGTGCGGGCGGGGGATGTGAATGCCTATCTCAAGCAGGTGTCCGGCATCCCGGTCTCGCTCAAGGATTTCCGCACCCTGGTCGCTTCCGCAAGGGTGCTGGAGGAATTGGCCGTCCGGGAGCCGGCAGCCAGCGACCGGCGGCGCAATGCGCAAATCCTGGAGGCGGTGCGCATCGCCGCCGAAACCCTGCACAACACGCCGGCCATCTGCCGCAAGAGCTATGTCCTGCCGGCGGTGGTGGAGGCGTTCGAGGACGGCACGCTGAGCCGCTTTTCGCAATTTCTGAAGCGCTACCGCTCGCCCATGCGCCGCGCGACGCTGCTCGCCACGCTGATCCGCGAAAGCACCTGAGGCGCGCCGACCTGGACGGCGCAACGCACCCCGCGCGCAGGAACCAAGCCGCCCCCCTCCCGTTGCCTCGGTAGCAAGCCGACGCACCGCCGCAACGCTGGCGGCCCAAACGGAGGAACTCTTATGAACTGGTCTGAGGCCAGCGACGCAGCAGCGGGCATCTACTTTTTCGGCGTGGTGGGCGGGGCCGCCATTCTCCTGGGCTTCATCATCTATGGCGCCTGGCAGCGCCGTCGCCGCCGGCAGGAAACCGGGCGCCGTTTGCCCGGTGAAGACGCAAGCTGACGTCCCGCGCACGGCGCGCTCCGCTCGCCATGGTCCGGGCGGGCGTGGATTAGACCCCAAAGAAACCCAGGCACCCAGTCCGCCGGATCCGGCGGCACGGCACGGGGAAAGGCAAGGAACATGAACCTCAAGAACATCATCATCGCGGCCGCCTTTCTCGTCTTCGTGCTGGGGATGATCATGGCTCTCATCCCCACCACGCGCACCATCGACCCGTCTCCCGAACGCGCGCCCGCGCCGTCTGACCCGGCCATGCCCGCCCAGTCCTCGGCGCCCGCCGAGCCTGGCAATGCGCCGGTGCGCCAGTGAGGTCGGGTGCGTGGCGCGCAGCATGAAGGCAGGGGGAACGCACAGGGAAGCCCCGCGTTGACCCTGCGATCAGGAGACCGCGCAATGCGCCCCACCCCTTGGACAAGCCCCTTCATGCCGAGCCGGAGCCAGGACAAAAGCCCTCTTTTCCCCTCACCCGAAGGAGGCCGGCGCATCGTCCACCACCCGTCGGGGGGATTGAACCAGTCTGGCCATCGCAGCCGCAGCATCGCCGCTCTCGCCCAAGCTCTCGCGCCTCTGGCCGGGCGCGGCCTGCGCAAGGGCGAGCGGTACCTCGTCCCCGATCTGACCCTGGGCGCTGCGGAGGCCGAACGGCTCGGCGTCTTGGACGAAGACGATCTGTTCGGCGGCGTTGTGCCCCATGATGTGGTGGCGGGAAAAGCCATCGTGCACCCCCTGCCCAGTCCCGGCTGCGCCCATCCGAAGGGGTGGAGCGCGGACTTCGCTCAGGCCGTGATGGCGCACGCCTTGCCAGGCTTTTCCGCCTTCACCAATGGCGACGCGCGCACCGCGCTCTATCGCCTTCTGGCCCACGGCCCCGTGCGTCTGAAGCCGGGCTGGGCGGATGGCGGATTGCAGCAGCATGTGGTGCATGACGCGCTGGACGCGGAAGCCATCATTTCGCGCCTGCCGCAGGACAGCCTTGCCGCGAGCGGTCTGGTGCTGGAGACCAACCTTTCGGACGTCACCACCTTCTCGGTGGGGCGGGTGCGCATCGGCGGCCATGAGATCGCCTATGTGGGCACCCAGCACGCGACGCAGGACAATGACGGCAACCTCGCCTATGGCGGCTCGCGCCTTCTGTGCGCCCGGGGCGGCTTCTCCGCCTTTGCCCGCGCCACCCTTTCCCCTCAGATGGCCCAGGCGCTGGAACAGGCTCGCGTCTTCGATGCGGCGGCAGACCACCATTTTTCGGGCTTCTTCGCCTCGCGCCGGAACTATGACGTGGCCATCGGCCGCGATGCGCGCGGCACTTTGCGGTCAGGCGTTTTGGAACAGAGCTGGCGCATCGGCGGCGCCAGCGGCGCCGAGATCGCGGCCTTGCGGGCCTTCGCCGGCGATGACGACCTGCGCTTCGTCGTCGCCTCCTGTCATGAAGTCTATGGGCGCGCCGAAAGCCCGCCTGAAGAGGCCGATGTCTATTACGATGCTGACGACCCCGAAGTCGGAACCCTCACAAAATACGCGCTCGTCGAATCCCGATCCCATGCGGAGTGAGAAGGTCCAGTTCATGGCCGGGGAGGAGATGGTGGACGGCACCTTCGCGGTACCGGCCACCGGCGTTCCCGGCATCCTCTTCCTGCATGGCTGGTCCGGCAGCCAGGAAAGCGACCTGCGGCGGGCGGCCGAGATTTCGGCGCTGGGCTGCATGTGCCTGACCTTCGACCTGCGCGGACACGCCGCCACCCGCGAAATGCGCGATACAGTGACGCCGCGGCAGAATTTCGAGGACGCACTCGCCGCCTATGATCTCCTCGTCTCGCAGCCGGGCGTCGACCAGCGCGCCATCGCCGTGATCGGCTCGAGCTATGGCGCCTATCTCGCCCCTCTTCTCTCAGAGGTGCGTCCCGTGCGCTGGATGTCGCTGCGCGTGCCCGCCATCTATCGCGACAAGCATTGGGATCGGCCCAAGGGAAAGATCGACCGCATCGACCTCAACCTCTTCCGCTCGCAGGAGATTTCACCGCGCGAGAACCGCGCGTTGGGGGCTTGCGCGAAGTTTCGCGGTGATGTGCTGATCGTCGAGTCCGAGAGCGACGATTATATCCCCCACCCGACCATCGCCAATTACATCTCCGCCTGCCGGAAGGTGCGCTCCCTCACCTACCGGATCATTTCCGGCGCGGACCATGGCCTGTCGGATGAGCGCAGCCGCGCCGCCTATACCCGGCTCCTGGTGAACTGGATCAAGGAAATGGTAATCGGCGCGCGGTGATCACATTGTGCGCGATCGGCGCTGACCCTTGCCGCCGACCCTTGCCGCCGCCCCCTGCCGCCGACCCCTGCCGCCGATGGGTACGGAAGGGATCGGTGCAGCTGTGTCACGCCCTCAGAGAAAGGCCTTGCCGCCGGTCACGGCCACGGTTGCTCCCGAAACATAGCTGGAGCGCGGATCGGCCAGCATCACATAGGCGGTGGCGAGCTCCGCCGGCTGGCCGGGCCGCCCCATGGGGACGGACGTGCCGAAAGTGCGCACCGCCTCCTCCGGCATGGTGGAGGGGATGAGCGGCGTCCAAATGGGACCCGGCGCCACCGCATTCACCCGGATGTTGCGCGCGCCCAGCGCCTGGGCGAGTCCGGCGGTGAAGTTGTGGATGGCGCCCTTCGTGGTGGCATAGGCCAGGAGGGACGGATTGGGCTGATCGGAATTGATGGAGGCCGTGTTGATGATGGATCCGCCCGCCTTCATGTGCTTCAGCGCGGCCTTGCTGAGATAGAACATGGCATGCACGTTCACCGCGAAGGTGTGCGCCCATTCCTCGTCTGAAATATCTTCCGGCTTCTCGAAGCTCGCCTGATGAGCGGCGTTGTTGACCAGGATATCGAGGCCGCCCAAAGCCTCGGCGGCATCATCCACCAGGCGCTTGCAGAATTGGGGATCGGAAATGTCACCGGCGGACAGGATAGCGGTGCGGCCAGCCTCCTCCACCAGGCGGCGCGTCTCTTCCGCGTCCTCGTGCTCCTCCAGATAGGCGATGCACACATCCGCCCCCTCGCGGGCGAAGGCGAGGCAGACGGCGCGACCGATGCCGCTGTCGCCGCCGGTCACGAGGGCCTTGAGGCCCTTCAGCCGCCCCGAGCCTTCATAACTGGTCTCGCCATGATCGGGGCGCGGCGACATGGCGTTGGTATAGCCGGGCATGGGCTGCTGCTGGGCGGGCATGGGCGGGCGGGCTGGTGCGTTCATGTGTCTCTCCACTGTTGCGCGGCAGAAGATCGGGCCGGCATCATGGCTCGGCCAGGGGGCTCCACGCCGCCAGGATTTCGTCGGTGTCTGCCAGTTCAACCTGCTGCGGCAGGCGGGCGCGCAGCAGGGCGAGGACGGCGTCGTGCCCGGTGTCGGAGGACGAGCAGACCGCATCCCGCGCGATGATGGTGCGAAAGCCGAGGTCCACCGCGTCGAACACGGTGGCAAGTACGCACACATCGGTTTCCGCCCCGGACAGGATCAGGGTGTCCACCTCCAGCCGCCGCAGGACGGGGAAGCAGCGCGGGCCGGAAAAGGCGGAATAGCGCGACTTTTCCACGGCCCGGGCGGGCGGCGCGAAGGCCTTCAATTCCGGCACCAGATCCAGCATTTCCGGTGGGAGAACCTCCCCCGTCAGATGCCGCCATCGCTCATAAAAGCGCTGCCACGCTCCCGGCATGTCCTGCGGCGTCTCGGGGGGCATGAAACGGGAAAAGACGGTGCGGGCTGGCGCCCGCTCGACCAGCGCCAGCACGGCGGGCAGGATGCGCGGAGCCCAAGGCGTTGGCCAGGGACCGCCGGGAGCGAAGAGGCGCTGCATGTCGATGCAAAGATGCGCCGCGCGCCTGCCGAGCGGCCCATTCGTGAGGCCCTGCCCCATGGCGCGGCCTCACTCCTCCGGTGGCGGGCCGGCCTCCCCCGGCCGCCCCGTGGGCTGGTCGGCGCCGCGCTTGCCGATCCCCACCACCGCGGCCTCGCGGCTGGGATAGGGACCGGACACCGGCGTGCCGTCTTCGGCCACCGCCCACCATCCGGGCATCACGTCATGCCCGTCGGCTTCGTTCTCTCCGATCAGCTTGGGTTTCAGCCACATATTGACCTCCTGTGCGGACGAGGCGTCGCAGGGACTGGCCGAGCCTGCGCAGGCCCGGCACGGGCGGCATCCCTGCTGCGCACCCCTCCCGCGCCGGGCGAAGGACGGGTGCGGAGGCGCGGTCTGCCGTCACGCCGCCTTGGCGTTGACCTCGGCGCCGGCGAGGCGGGTCAGGAGCGCGTCGGTTTCCTTCTCCTCCTTGAGGGTCGCCTCGAAGAGCGGCACTGCGTCCAGCATGCCCAATTGCTGGGCCCAGGTCTTCAGCGTGCCGTAGCGGGAAATCTCGTAATGCTCCACCGCCTGCGCGCCCGCCAGGAGGCCCGCATCCAGCGCTTCCTTGCCGGAGAAATCCTCGATGATTTCCTTGCCCTCGTCGATGATGCCGACGATGGCCGGGCAGTGCTTGCCGCGCGCGGCCTTGCCGAGCATCTCGAAGACCTGTTCCAGGCGCTCGATCTGGCCTTCGGTCTGCTCCTGGTGCTGCTTGAAGGCGTTCCTCAGGTCCTCGGAGCGGGCTGCCTTGGCCATCTTGGGAAGCGCGCGCAGGATCTGCTTTTCGGCGTAATAGATGTCCTTGAGGGTATCCAAGAACAATTCATTCAGAGAATTGTCCTGACCATTGTCCTCTTTCATCGACTTCTGCTGAGCCATTGGGGCATTCCCTTGAATTGTGCGGTCCGTCCGGAAGCGGCGCCCGGCGTGTGCCGGCGCCGCCTTTCGCGGACCTCAGGGAAACGGCCGGGCGGCGCGACGGTTCCGCCTTGCGGCGAAAACGCACGCGAAGACACCGCGCAACGCCAGCTTTACATTGAAGACTTTGCGGGAAAGAGAAGACGCACGCTGAAAAGCTTTACCATTACAAGCGCGAGCGCAGCACTGGATCTGGGCGGAGGGTCTCCCCTCTGGAGTGCAGTCCGCCTGTTCAGTGAATCACCCTCTATCTCATTGCTCGGCGCATGCTCTATCGGATGCCGGCGCGCAGGAAGGCCTGGATGAACTGGCGCTGGAAGATCAGGAAGGCCACCATCAAAGGCGCCACCACCATCAGCGTGGCTGCGGAGATGATGGAGATGTTCACCCCGCTCTCCGGCGCACCAAAGAGCGACAGCCCCACGGTCAGCGGGCGGGTGTCCGGCGTGTTGGTGACCACCAGGGGCCAGAGGAAGTTGTTCCAGTGCGTGGCCACGGAGACGAGGGCATAGGCCAGATAGACCGGCTGCGCGGCGGGCACATAGACGCGCCAGAGCACGCCGAGCCAGGAGCAGCCCTCCACCCGCGCCGCTTCCTCCAGTTCCATCGGCACCGACTTGAAGGCCTGGCGCAACAGGAAGATGCCGAAGGCGCTCGCCACATAAGGCAGACCCATTCCGGCGATGGTGTCGATGAGTGCGAGGCGCGAGACCATGGCGTAATTCTCCACGATCAGCACCTCCGGCAGGATGAAGAGCTGCAAGAGGACGAGCACGAACAGCGCCTCGCGCCCCGGAAAATGAAAGCGGGCGAAAGCGAAGCCCGCCAGCGTGCACAAGAGGAGCTGGCCGGCGAGCGTAAAGCTCACCAGGGCGAGGGTATTCAGCGCATAGGCGAACCAGGGCGCAGCGGCCCAGGCGGCGCGGTAATTGTCCAGCGTGAAGGGCGCACGGCCGGAAAAATCCAGCGCCTGCCCGGCGGGATGCACCGAGGCCCAGGCGGCGAACAGGAGCGGCGCGATCCAGATGAGCGCGAGCAGCAGCGCGCCAGCGGCGTCCAGCGTCGGAACGAGGCGCAAGCGGGGGAGAAAGGCGGCGCTCATCGATAATGGATCCGCTTGTCGAGCACGGCGAACTGGAACACCGCCACCGCGCCCAGCACCGCCAGCACCATGACGGTGAGCGCCGCCGCATGGGGCCGGTCGAAATAGGAGAAGGCCATTTCCCAGATCCAGTAGAGCACCAGCTTGGTGGCGTTGTTCGGCCCGCCCTTGGTGAGGATGAACAGGTGATCGATGAGCTTCACCGAATTGATCAGCGCATTGATGAAGATGAAGGCGGTGGTGGGCATCAGCAGCGGCAGCAGCACCCGCCGCAGATAGGTCAGCCGCCCCGCCCCCTCCACGCGCGCCGCCTCCTTCAGGTCCGGCGGGATGGTCTGGAGGGCGGCGAGATAGAAGATCATGAAGAAGCCCGCCTCCTTCCACACGGTCACGACGATCACCGCGCCCAGCGCCGTCTGCGGCTGGCCGAGCCAGTTGACGGGCGGCAGGCCGACAAGGCCGGTGAGCGTGTCGATGACGCCGAGGCCCGGCGTGTAGAAGAACAGCCAGAGATTGGCGGCCGCCACCATGGGCAGGATGGTGGGGGTGAAATAGGCGCCGCGCACGAAGCTGCGCAGGGGGATCTTGGCATCGGCCCACAGCGCCATCGCCAGCGCCAGGAGGATGGAGGCGGGAATGGTCACGCCCGCATAGATCAGGGTGTTGCCCAGCACCGTCCAGAAAGTCGGGTCAGCAATGAGATCGGCATAATTCTCGATGCCGTTGAACACCGCCGGCCGTCGTGCCGTGCCGCGCGAGAACAGGCTGCCCCAGAAGGTGGCGAGCGTCGGCCACACCGCGAACAAGGACAGCAACACCAAAGCCGGCGTCACCAGCATCCAGCCATAGAGGGCCAGGAGCTGCCGCTGGCGCCGGGCGAGCGCGTCGGGGGCGGGGTCTGAGGCGCGGAGGAAGGGCATGGGATCGTCCGGAAAGCCGGGGGAGCGCGAGACGCCCTCCCCCGGCGAGGGTTCGACTGAGACCGACGGAGCCATTTTGAGAACCTTGCGGTCCCGTCTCCGTCGTGGCCGGGCTCGTCCCGGCCATCCACGGGGATGGGCCTGGACGAAGCCTCCAACGGCCATTCAAGCGGTTGGCCGTGGATGCTCGGGTCAAGCCCGAGCATGACAGTTTCGCTTGAAACCAAGACGCGGGTTTTTCGGCTCCGCGCCTGCTCTCATCCTCAGTGGCTGTAGGGCTTCAGCAACTGGGTGGCGGTGGTCTGCGCGGCCTTGAGCGCCTCGGCGGGGCTCTTGGTGCCGGTGAGCGCCGCCTGGATGGCGTTGTTCAGCGCCTCGCGGACGCGGGCCGTGTCCCAGGTGGAGAATTCGGCGATGGCCACCTTGAGCTGATCACGAGCCACAAGCGCCTGCGGGAATTTTTCGCCATAGGCCTTCAGCTGGGCCGTCTCATAGGCAGCGGGGCTCACCCCCACATAGCCGGTGGCGATGGACCATTCGGCGGCCCGCTCAGGCGCGGTCATGTAGCGGATGAGCTTGAGGGCGGCGGCGCGCTCGGCCTCGGTGGCGCTCTTGAACAGGTAGAAATTGCCGCCGCCGGTGGGGGAGCCCGGCTGCTTGTGGGCGGGCAGCTCGGCGACGCCGAACTCGAACTTGGCCTCGTTCTTCACGGCCGTCAGATTGCCGGTGGTGTGCCACATCATGGCGGTCTGGCCCTGCACGAAGGCCTGGCGCAGCGTGCCCCATTCCACGAGGCCGGCGGGCGAGATCTTGTGCTCGGTGGCAAGCGACTTCCAGAACTGGAGGGCCTCGATCACGGCCGGATCATCGAAATGAACGGCGGCGCCGTCCTTGCTCATGAGCTCCTTGCCGTTCTGGATCGCGAAGCACTGGAACATCCAATAGGGATAGCCGGTGGACGGCACCATCAGGCCATAGCGGCCGTCCTTGGTGAGTTTCTTACCCATGGCCACCATCTCGTCCCAGGTCTTCGGCGGCTTGTTGGGGTCGAGGCCGGCTTCCTTGAACATGTCCTTGTTGTAGTACATGACGATGGTGGAGCGCTGGAACGGAATGCCCCAGGTCTTGCCCTCGACGCGGCTATTGGCCATGAGCGCGGGATAGAAGCCGTTCAGCCACGCCTTCTCGTCGTCGGTCTTCACCACGTCCTCGAAGGGCACCACGAGGCCCTGCTCCACCAGGTCATAGGCATCGATGGAGAACAGAACCGAGAGCTGGGCCGGCTTGCCGCTCTTGATGGCGGCCAGCGCCCGGACGCGGGTGTCGTCATAATTGCCGGCATAGACGGCGGTGACGGCAACGTCCGGATTGTCCTTCTGGAAGCCCTCGATCATGCCGTCGATCACCTTGGTGAGCGGGCCGCCGACGGCGATGGGGTAGTACATGGTCAATTCGGTCTTGGCGAAAGCCGAGACGGTGGCGGCAAGCAGGCCGGCCGCGGTGGCGGCGGCGGTGAGGAAGCGTCTCATGTTCGTGTCCTTCGGGGGGTTGGAGGAACGCGTACAGGGGGTGAAGGGAAAGGCTCAGGCCGGGGCGAGGGATGGCACGCGGCGCCCGCTGTCCCACTCGAAGACGTGGACCGCGCCCGGCTCCCAATCGAGGGAGAGCGTGGTCCCGGCTGCGGGCTCGAAGCGGCCGGGGACGCGGGCGACCATCTCCTCCCCGCCCTCCAGGGTGAGGTAGAGGAAGGTCTCCGCGCCGAGGAATTCCGCCGCCGTCACGCGGGCGCCGAGGCGTCCCTCGCCCGCAGGACGCACCCGCAGGTCTTCCGCCCGCACGCCCGCCATCAAATGCCGTTCGGCGGCAACGTCCGGCAGCAGGCGGGGAGCTGGAATGAGCGCCATAGGCGGGGTGCCCACAAAGCCGGCGGCAAAGGCGGTCGCGGGCGTCATGTAGAGGTCGGCCGGCGTGCCCTGCTGCTCGATGCACCCGTTGCGCAGCAGGATCACCTGGTCGGCCATGCCCATGGCCTCGGTCTGGTCGTGGGTGACATAGATCACGGTCATGCCGAGCCGCCGCTGCAAAGCGCGGATGTCCTGGCGCACGGCATGGCGGAGCTTGGCATCGAGGTTGGAGAGCGGCTCGTCCATCAGGCACAGCGGATGATCGGCCACGATGGCGCGGGCGAGCGCCACGCGCTGCCTCTGGCCGCCGGACAAGGCGGCGGGGCGGCGGTCCTCATAGGTTTCGAGGCCCGTCAGGTGAAGCGCCTCCTTCAGCTTGCGATCCCGCTCCGCGCGCGGCACCCGCCGCACTTTCAAGCCGAAGACGATGTTCTCGGCGACGGTGAGATGGGGAAAGAGCGCATAGGACTGGAACACCACCGAAAGCCCGCGCGCGGCCGGCGGCAAGGCGGTCACGTCGCGACCGCCGATCTCGACCCGGCCGCGATCGGGCGTTTCAAGGCCGGCGATGAGACGCAAGGTGGTGGACTTGCCGCAGCCGGAGGGGCCGAGCAGCACGGTGAAGCTGCCGCGCGGGACGCTGAGGGACAGATCCTCCACTCCGCCGCCGCCGGGAAAGGTGCGGGTGACGTGGTCGAGGCGCACGAAGTCCTCGTGCGAGGCGAGCGGGATCATGCGGCTCCTCCCGTGCCGTCCGCGCCCGTCTGGGCGATGTGCAGGCGCGAGCGGATGCCCTCTTCCGCGAACAGGGCCGCGAAGGCGGGCGGCGGCGGCGCGTCCAGCACCAGGAGGTCCGCCTCCTCCAGCCGCCCGCCGCGCGCGGGAGCCGGGCGGCCGAGCTTGCTGACATCAGCCACCAAGATGGAGCGCCGGCAGCTCTCGCGCATGGCCTGGCGAGCGAGCACCTCGGCCCGATCGAAATCCAGCAACGTGCCATCGGGCTCGATGCCGGCGACGCCGAAAATGCCGAAATCCACGCGGTAGTCGCGATACATGGCCTCCACCTGCGGCCCAAGGAAATCCCGGTCCGGCAGGCGCACCGCCCCGCCCGGCAGCACGATGCGGTTGGAGGGCTGGCCACTCAGCGCCATGGCGACGTTGAGATTGTTGGTGATGACGGTGAGGTCCTCATGGCCGCGCATGGCCAGGGCGACGAATTCCGGCGTGGTGCCGATGCCGAAGGAGACCGAGGCGCCATTGGGGATGAGCCCGGCCACATGGGCGCCGATGGCCTCCTTGGCGGCGGGGTGGATGATGCGGCGGGATTCGTAAGGAAGGTTGACGCGCGGCGCCTCCAGATACTCCGCTCCGCCGCGCCGACGGCGCAGCAGATTGGCATCGCACAGGAGGTTGATGTCCCGGCGGATGGTCTGGGGCGTGACGCCAAAGAGAACGGCCAGCTCCTCGATATTGAGGAAGCCGCCGCGCTTGGCCCGGTCCACAATTTCATGCTGCCGGGGCGTTATGTTCATACCCATCCATCGCCACGTTCATTTGAACATGGCGCGCACCCTATGGATGGTCATTGAAGGTGAGACGTCAGTTGGATGACATTCAAATGAATGTCGCCAGCGCACAAAAAAGCCCCGCGACCCGCCCGGAGGTGGATCGCGAGGCCCCCCGCCGGCGTGTCAGGCGTTGGCGCCTGCGATGGCGTCGATGACGGCGGCGGTGACATCCGCCGTGCGGGCGGTGCCGCCAAGATCGGGCGTGTGGAAACGGGCATCGCCGGTGACGCGCTCGATGGCCGCCATCAGCCGCGTGGCCGCCTCCGCCTCTCCCAGATGCTCCAGCATCATCACCGCCGACCAGAAGGTGCCCACCGGATTGGCGATGCCCTTGCCGGTGATGTCGAAGGCCGAGCCGTGAATGGGCTCGAACATGGAAGGGAAGGCGCGCTCGGGATTGAGGTTCGCCGTGGGCGCGATGCCCAGCGAGCCGGCCAGCGCGGCGGCAAGGTCGGAGAGGATGTCGGCGTGCAGATTGGTGGCGACGATGGTGTCGAGGCTTTCGGGCTTCATCACCATGCGCACGGTCATGGCATCCACCAGCATCTTGTCCCAGGTGACATCCGGGAATTCACCGGCCACCTGGTTGGCGATCTCGTCCCACATCACCATGGCGTGGCGCTGGGCGTTGGACTTGGTCACCACGGTGAGCAGCTTGCGCGGCCGGGACTGGGCGAGGCGGAAGGCAAAGCGCAGGATGCGCTCGACGCCCGCGCGGGTGAACATGGACACGTCGGTGGCCGCCTCCAGCGGCGAACCCTGGTGCACGCGTCCGCCCACGCCCGCATATTCGCCTTCCGAATTCTCCCGCACGATCACCCAGTCGAGCCTCCCGGCGTCAACGCCCCGCAGCGGCGAGGTGATGCCGGGCAGGATGCGGGTGGGGCGGACGTTGGCGTACTGGTCGAAGGGCTGGCAGATGGCGAGGCGCAGGCCCCACAAGGTGATGTGGTCGGGAATGTCCGGGTGCCCGGCGGAGCCGAACAGGATGGCATCGTGGGCGCGGATCTGGTCGCGGCCATTCTCCGGCATCATGCGGCCGTGGCGCTTATAGTATTCCCCGCCCCAGTCGAACTCATCCACTGCGAAGGAGAAGGTGCCCGCCCGCGCCGCCAAAGCGTGGAGCACCTCCACGCCCGCTGAGATCACCTCACCGCCAATGCCGTCGCCGGGAATGGCAGCAATCTTATAGGTCTTCATCAGGGTCTCCGAAACGATCCGGGTCGCAGGTTGCAATGGGGAAGAGACTCAATTGGGGGCGACAGCCGCCAGCAGCTTGCCGAGCCGCTCGATCTCCGCGCGGAACTGCCGGTCGAGGGCGGCCGGGGTGGCGAGGGCGTCCGGCACGGGGACGGTGCCGAGGGAGGCCATGCGGTCGATGACGGTGGGGTCCTTCAGCGCCGTCTTCAGCGCCTCCGACAGCTTCAGCCGGATCGCCTCCGGCGTCCCCTTGGGCGCCCAGAGCGCATGCCAGGCGGTGATTTCAAAGCCTTTGAGGCCGCTCTGGTCGAGGGTCGGCACGTTGGGAAGCGCGGCAATGGGCGCGCGGGTGGTGACACCGAAGGCCTTGATGTCGCCGGACTTGATCTGGTTCACGGTGTTGGTGGTCTGGTCGCACATGAGGTCGATGCGCTTACCCACCAGGTCCAGCATGGCCGGGCCCGAGCCCTTATAGGGCACGTCCACGAACTTGGCGCCCGTCTCCTTGGCGAGCACCAGCGCGCACAGATGGGAGACCGAGCCCACCCCGGCCGTGCCGATGGTGAGCGAGGTGCCCTTGTCCTTCAGCAGCGCCAGCAGCTCCGGCATGGTGTTGGCTTTCAGGTCCGACCGCCCCACCAGCACCATGGGCACCTCGGTGACGAGACCGACGGAGGAGAATTCCTCCGGCTTGTAGGGCAGCTTGGGATAGAGCGGAGCGAAGGTGGCCACCCCGATATGGTAGAGCAGCAGCGTGTAGCCATCGGGCGGCGCTTTCGCCACGTCGCCCGCGCCCAGCGAGCCGCCGGCGCCGCCTTTGTTCTCGATCACGATCTGCTGGCCGAGGCTCGGCGTCATGGCCTGGGCGACAAGGCGGGCCACCGTGTCGCTCGGCCCGCCCGCGGCGGCGGGCACGACGATGGTGATGGGCCGCTCCGGATAGCGGGACTGCGCGTGCCCCTCTGTCGCGAAAAGACCAAAGACAGCAGCGGCCGCCATCGCAAGAAGCCTTGAATGCACCCGTCCCTCCCATGAATTTTTTGTTGCATGCAAGTTTGCATCGATGATGAAACCTGTCAAGCGCGCGGGGGAGACGACGCTTTCGCTCGGGCGGAGGCCGCTCTAGAAGGAAGGTTAGGGCAACGCGGAACGGCCATGGCGGACACAGAGGCAGAGGCGCAGGTGAAGGACGGGGGCCAAGACGCCAACGGCGCGCCCTTGCGCCTGCGCGCGCCGGCTGCGGTGGCAAAGCCCAACCTGGCCGACCAGGCCTATGAGGCCATCAAGCGCGCGGTGCTCGAAAACACCTATCCGCCCGGCTACCAGGCCGGCGAGGTGGAAATCGCCCGCCAGTTGGACATGAGCCGCACGCCCGTCCACGAGGCCATGGCGCGCCTCCAGGAGGAGGGGCTGGTGCGCATCCTGCCCAAGCGGGGCATCCTGGTGCTGGGCCTGTCGCCGGACGACATCGCGGACATTTACGACGTCATCATCGCCCTCGAAGGCGCCGCCGGGGAGCGCCTCGCACGCCTGGCTGAGCCGGAGCGGCACGCCAGCGCCGCGCTCCTGGAGCGCCACACGGCGGACATGGACGCCGCGCTCGCCGCCGCCGACCGGCCCGCCTGGGCCCGCGCCGACAAGGCCTTCCACGATGCGCTGGCGCAGGCCAGCGGCAATGAGCGGCTCGGCCGCATGGTGGGCACGGTGACCGACCAACTCCACCGGGCGCGCCTGTTCACCCTCCATTTGCGCCCTTTGCCCACCCGCTCGGCGCAGGACCATGGCGCGATCACGCAGGCCATACGGGCCGGCGATCCCGAAGCGGCGGCTCACGCGGCGCGCGCGCACCGACGGCACGCGCGGAACGAACTGGTGCCCCTGCTGCGCCAGCTCAGGCTGAACAATCTGTAGCGTCCGCCCGGCGCCCCGCGAAAAGCGCGCGGTCCTCCCGCGCGGCCGCCTGTAGCGCGTCGAGGACCGCCCGCACGCGGTTCAACCGCCGCAGGTCGTCATGCACCGAGATCCAATAGCTGCGGGTGAAATGCAGCGCCTGCGGAAGGATCGGCACCAGTTCTGCATGGGCGGCGGCGAGGAAATGCGGCAGCACGCCCACCGCCGCGCCGCTCACCACCGCATTCACCTGCGCCATCACACTGGTGGAGCGCACGGCGGGTGTGACCTCCACATGGTCGGCCAGCAGCGAGAAATCGAGCGCGCTGGTGAAGAGCAGGTCGGGAATATAGCCCGCCATCACATGGGCCTTCAGGTCCGCCGCGCAGGTGGGGTAAGGGCGGGTCGCGAAATAGGCCTGCGTGCCATAAAGGCCCAGGCCGTAATCGGTGAACTTGCGCACGCTCAACTGACCCGCGCGCGGGCGGTCGAGGGTCAGCGCGATGTCCACCTCGCGGCTTGCGAGGGAATAGGCGCGCGGCAGGGCCACCAGTTCCGTATCCAGGCGCGGATTGGTGGCGGTCAGCCGCGCAAGGCGCGCGGCCAGATAGCCCACCCCCAGTCCCTCCGGCGCGCCGATGCGCACCCGGCCGGCCACCTGCATCTCGTCCTCGCCGAGGCCGGAAATCTTGCGCAGGACCACCGCCTCCATCTCTTCCGCCGCCTGGGCGAGGCGCTGGCCCTGCTCGGTGATGACGGTACGCCGGCCTGCGCGGGCCACGAGCGGCGCGCCCACCTCCTGCTCCAGCCGCGCCACCCGCCGCCCCACCGTGGTGTCGTCAATGCCCAAGGCCCGCCCCGCGCCCGACATGCGCCCTGTGCGCGCGAGATGGAGGAAGATGCGCAGGTCGTCCCAATCCATGAGGCTCATTCCTGCAAATTTGCAGATCGGTGCGGAGATTATCGTCCTTGAATGCAGAACTCCAGGCTGGCACCTCACCCTCAAGCGCAACCGGGGCCAAGCGCAACCGGGGCGACGGCGCGCGGGAGGAATGCGGCATGCAGGCAGATGGGGATTTCGACTATATCGTGGTGGGCGCCGGCACGGCCGGCTGCATCATGGCCAACCGCCTCTCCGCCGATGGGCGCCACCGCGTGCTGCTGCTGGAAGCCGGCGGCGATGACAATTGGATCTGGTTCCACATCCCGGTGGGCTATCTCTTCGCCATCGGCAATCCCCGCGCCGACTGGATGTTCCGCACAGTCGCGGAGGCCGGCCTCAACGGCCGCTCGCTCGCCTATCCGCGTGGCAAGGTGATCGGCGGCTGCTCGGCCATCAATGCCATGATCTCCATGCGCGGCCAGGCGGCGGACTATGACCATTGGCGCCAGCTGGGCCTGCCCGGCTGGGGCTGGGACGAGGCGCTCGGCGCCTTCAAGCGCCTGGAGGACCATTTCCTTGGCGCGAGCGACATCCACGGCGCGGGCGGCGGCTGGCGCATCGAAGCCCCGCGCATCAGCTGGGCGGTGCTGGATGCGGTGGCGCAAGCGGCGGGAGAACTGGGCATCCGGTCCGTGCCGGACTTCAACACCGGCGACAATGAGGGCGTGGGCTATTTCCACGTCAACCAGAAGCGCGGCCGGCGCTGGTCCTCGGCGCGCGGCTTCCTGAAGCCCGCTTTGTCCCGCCCGAACCTGCGCCTTGAGACCGGCGTGACAGTCAAACGCCTCATCCTCGAGAACGGCCGGGCCGTGGGCGTGCGCTACCGGGCCAATGGCGCGGTGATGGAGGCGCGGACCAAGGGCGAGGTGATCCTGTGCGCGGGCGCCATCGGCTCGCCGCAGGTGATGCAGCGCTCCGGCATCGGGCCGGGCGAGTGGCTGGCGCCGCTGGGCATCGAGGTGAAGGCCGACCGGCCGGGGGTGGGACGCAACCTCCAGGACCATCTCCAGCAGCGGGCCATCTACAAGCTCCAGGGCATCCGCACCCTGAACGAGACCTATTATTCCCTGCCCCGCCGCGCCCTCATGGGGCTCGATTATGCCCTGCGCCGGCGCGGGCCCTTGACCATGGCGCCGTCGCAACTGGGCATCTTCACCCGCTCCGACCCGCACCAGGAGCGGGCCAATATCCAGTTCCACGTCCAGCCGCTGTCGCTAGACAAGTTCGGCGAGCCGCTGCACCGCTTCCCCGCCATCACGGTGGCCGCCTGCAACCTGCGGCCCACCTCACGCGGCACGGTGCGCATCCCCTCGGCGGAAATCGACGCGGCGCCGGTCATCGCGCCCAATTATCTCTCCACCAACGAGGACCGGCAGGTGGCGGCCGACGCCATCCGCGTCACCCGCCGCCTCATGCGCCAGAGTGCGCTGGCGCCCTACAAGCCCGAAGAATATCTGCCCGGCCCGGCCGTGGGCGATGATGACGCGGCGCTCGCCAAGGCGGCCGGCGACATCGGCACCACCATCTTCCATCCCGTGGGCACGGCGAAGATGGGGCTCGCCTCCGATCCGATGGCGGTGGTGGATGCGCGGCTCAACGTGTTCGGCGTGGAGGGGCTGCGCGTGGTGGATGCCTCCATCATGCCCACCATCACCTCGGGCAACACCAACACCCCCACCGCCATGATCGCCGAGCAGGGCGCGCGGCTGATCCTGGAGGATGCCCGCTAAAGCCTACTTCTCCGGCGTCAGGCGCACCAGGGCGCCATCGGCGGCGTCGGTCAGCACATAGACCGCCCCGTCCCGGCCCACCGCCACGTCGCGGATGCGCCAGCGGCCTTGCAGGTAGCGGGCCTCGCCCGTCACCTTCTGTCCATCGAGCGTGAGGCGCACCAGCGCCTTGCTGGCGAGCCCTCCGATGAGGATGCTGCCGCGCCAGGTGGGGAAGAGGTCACCCTCGTAGAAGGCCATGCCGCTCGGGGCGATCACCGGGTCCCAGTAGTAAAGGGGCTGCTCCATGCCGGCCTTGGCGGTGAGGCCCTGCCCGATGGGCTGGCCGCTATAATCCTCGCCATAGGTGATGACCGGCCAGCCATAATTGCGCCCCGCCTCCGGGCGGTTCAGTTCGTCGCCGCCACGCGGGCCATGCTCCACCAGCCAGAGCGCGCCATCCGGGCCGAGGGTGGCCGACTGGACGTTGCGATGGCCATACGACCAGATTTCCGGCCGGCCATCGGGGATCTTCGGATTGCCCGGCGCCGGTCCGCCATCGGGAGAGATGCGCAGCACCTTGCCGATATGGGTGGAGACATCCTGCGCCAACTGGCGCGGCTGCGGCAAAGAACGCTCGCCCGTGGTGACGAAGAGCGCGCCTTCCCGGTCGAAGACGAGCCGCGAGCCAAAATGCATCGTGGAGCGCCAGGCGGGCTGCTGCTGGAAGATCACCCGCACATCGGACAGGGTCGTGCCATCGGCAGACAGGGTGCCCGTCGCCACGGCCGTGGCATTGGCGCCCTCCCCGCGCGGCTCGGCGAAGCTCCACCAGACGCGCCGGGTGCGGTTGAAATCATCGCGCACCGCCACGTCCAGCAGGCCGCCCTGGCCGCGCGCATCCACGGGCGGCAGGCCGGAAATGGGTGGGGAGACGGTGTCGTCCGGGCGGATGAGCCGCAGGCGGCCGACGCGCTCGGTCACCAGCCAGGAGCCATCCGGCAGCTGGGCCATGCCCCAGGGCCGCTCCAGGCCTTCAGCCACCACCGAGGTGCGAAGCTCGATCTTGTCCGCGATCACCGGCGTCCGGGTCTGGCCGGGAAAGGCGGGCTTCTGGCTGGGCACGTTGGGCGGGGCGGCGTTGAAATCCTGCGCCAGGGCCGGCCCGCTCAAGAGAAGGCCCGCCAGCAGAAGGAGGCGCCACGCCGATCCGCCTGTCCGTTTCTCCGTGCCAAACATCTGCCTCTCCCCGGATCGCGTGCACGCATGATGCACCAACGCCGGATCGGGGGCAGGCGTTTCCCGGCGGCTTCCGGTTCAAGAATGCGCGCTTTGCACCTGTGGCCGATGCTCGATCCAGGCGGCAAGGGCGGGCGGCACGCCACGGGCGGGCTTGGCGCCAGGGCGGGCGAAGCGACCGGCGGAGGCGGGTCGCGGATTGAGCCGGGCCAGCAAGGTCGCCTGCCCCACGGCCGCGTCGAGCGGGTCCACCAGCGGCACGGGCACACGATCGGCGACCCGCGCGGCGAGGCCCGTGAGCGGGGCACCGGCGAGGATCACCGCGTCCGCCTTGTTCTCATGCACCGCCCGGCAGGCGAGCGCCACCAGTTCGTCCTCCAGCTCGTGCTGCACATTGTCCACCGAGCGGAAGGGCACGTCGGGCACCAATATGCCGGCGCAGCGCGCCTCCAGGCGCGAGAGAGCGACGGAATCCTCGTACCAGGCGGTCAGCGCATGGGAGAAGGTAACGATGGCAAAGCGCGGGCCGAGCATGCAGGCGGTCAGCATGGCCGCTTCCGCCATGGCGGTGATGGGCAGATCGAACAATTCCCGCGCCGGGATGAGGCCGGGATCGCCATAGGCGCCGATGACGATGGCATCCATGCCCGCCTTGTGGCGGGCGATGAGGTCGAGCGTGGTGGTGCCGGCCACCTGCGCCTCGCCCCGGCTCGCGATATAGGGCACGCCCTCCTCCGCCGTGAGGGGCACCAGTTCCACGTCCGGCGCCAAGGCGCGGCGGGCGCTCGCGGCCATCTTCTCGGTCATGCCAGCGGAGGTGTTGGGATTGATCATCAGGATGCGCATGGGTCAGCCCGCCTTTGCCCGCTGCCACAGATTTTCGATGGCGATGGCGGCCTCGCGGCGGATGGCGTCCGCATCCACTCGCGTGGGCCGACCGTCCTCCACCACCACTTCGCCATCCACCGCCACCAGTTCCACATCGCGCCCCTGCGCCACATGGACGAGATTGCCGAGCGCATTGGTGCGCGGCGTCAGATGGGGTCGGCGGAAGTCGAAGGCGACGAAGTCCGCCTTCTTGCCCACTTCTATGGAGCCGATCTCGTCCTCCAGCCCCATGGCGCGGGCCCCCGCCATGGTGGCCATCTCGAACACGGTGGACGGCTGCCAATCCTCGGTGACGGACCCGATCTGGATGCGGCCGACGGCCAGCGCCCAGCGCATCACTTCCACCATGTCCGCATGCATGTTGTCGGTGCCCAGCGTGAGCTTGGCGCCGGCGGCCCGCAGCTTGTGGGTGGGGGCGATGGTGGCGCCGGTCGCATTGCCCTTGGCGATATGGGCCACATGGATGCCGGCGCGGCCGATGCGGGCAATGTCGCTCTCGCTCACATGGATGCAATGGGCGGCGGTGAGGCGGTCGTTCAGGAGGCCGACCTCCTCCAGCAATTCCGGCGGGCTGATGCCGTCACGCTCGCGGATGCGGGCCACCTCCACCTTGCTTTGGGACAGATGGGTGGTGACGCGCAGGCCCTTTTCGCGCGCGGCTTCGCCGATGCGCCGCAGGAAGGGGGTCGAGCAGGTGTCGGGGGCGTGGGCCGCAAGCTGCACGCCGATGCGGCCGAAGCTCTTGCCCTCATAGCGGTCGGCGAGATCCAAAGCGGCCTGCAAGGTGCGATCGCCGATGGCATCCACATGCTCCCAGCGGCCCACCGAGACGCCCGAGAAATCCACGTCATGGATGCGCCCGCACGACCAGACCCGCAGGCCGATATCGGCCATGGCGGGCGTCACCACATGGGCGTGCACGAAGGTGTCGTTGATGAGGGTGGAGCCGAACAGCAGCGCCTCCAGGGCGCCGAGGCGGGCGATGGCATAGGCCTCCTCCTCGCTCACCATGTGGCCCTGCGGGATGCCCGGCGTATAGGCCGGCGCGAAGCCCAGATCCTCGGCGACGCCCCGCACCATGGAGAGGTTGGCGTGGGTGTGCACGTTCACAAGGCCGGGGGTGATGACCCGCCCCGGCAGGTCCAGGGTGCGCCGGGCCGCCGGCGGAGGCGCGGCGGGTGTGGCGGCTTCCACCAGGGCGAAGCGGCCATTTGTGATGCCGATGACGGCATTTTCGATGCAGTGGCTCGCTGGGGCGCCGGTGAGAATTGTGGCGCCGGTGACGACCAGGTCGTAGAGCGGCTCGGCGCCGGAGAGCATTTCGGACATGGGGACCCCGATGCGGATTAACGGTTCAACACATGGGCGAGGAAGCGCTGGGTCTTTTCCTCGCGCGGGGCGGTGAAGACCGCCTCCGGCGTGCCCTCTTCCACGATATGACCATCGGCCATGAAGATGAGGCGATCGGCGACGCGGCGGGCGAAGCCCATTTCGTGGGTGACCACCACCATGGTCATCCCCTCGCGGGCGAGCGTGCCCATCACATCCAGCACCTCGTGCACCAGTTCGGGATCGAGGGCGGAGGTGGGCTCGTCGAACAGGATGAGGCGCGGCTCCATGGCCAGCGCGCGAGCAATGGCCACGCGCTGCTGCTGGCCGCCCGAAAGCTGGGAGGGCCGCTTGTGGAGATGGTCGGAGAGGCTCACACGCGCCAGTTGCTCGGCGGCGCGCGCCCTGGCGACCGCTGCGGAGACGCCCAGCACCTTGCGCGGGCCGATGGCCACGTTTTCCAGCGCGGTCAAATGGGGAAACAGGTTGAAACGCTGGAACACGAAGCCGAAGCGGCTGCGCTGAAGCGCGAGGCGCGCCTCGGGCAAAGGCTGCCAGCGGGCCGCCTCGCCCACATAGGCCCCGCCAATAGGCTCGCCCTGAAGCTCGATCTGCCCGGCGCTCGGCGTCTCCAGATAGTTCAGGCAGCGCAGAACCGTGGTCTTGCCCGAGCCGGAGGGGCCGATGAGCACCAGGGTCTGGCCCGCCATCACGTCGAACGAGATGCCCTTGAGGATCTCCCGCTCGCCGAAGGTCTTGCGCAGTCCGCGCACGGACAGAAGCGGCTTCTCATGCACGGTGACCAAGGGGGCGGCGTCTTGAATGTCGATCATGACCCTCACCAGGCCGGCAAGCGCCGCTCGATCACCCGCGACATGTAGGAGAGCACGGAGATGATGGCGTAATAATAGAGGGCAAGCAGCGCGAAGATTTCGAGCGGCGCGAAATGGGAGGCGATGATGGCCTGCCCCGAGCGGGTCAGCTCATAGACCGAGATGACGGAGAGCAGCGACGTATTCTTCAACAGCGTGATCACGTCATTGGTCAGCGCCGGCACCATGGGGCGGATGGATTGGGGCAGGAGGATGTAGAGCAGGATCTTGTCCTGCGTCATGCCGATGGACTTGGCCGCCTCGGTCTGCCCCTTCTCCACCGCGCCCACCGTGCCGCGCACGATCTCCGACACATAGGCCGCGCAATTGAAGGACAAGGCGATGACGCCGGCCCAGAACTCGCCGAGCCGCAGCCCCATGAGCGGCAGGCCGAAGAAGAAGATGAAGATCTGGATCAGCAACGGCGTGCCGCGGATGAAGTCCACATAGGCCCGCACAAGCCAGCGCGCCCAGGTCCAGCCGCCGAGCGCGATGAGGCCGAGCGCGATGCCGCCGGCAAGGCCGAAGATCGCGGCTAGAGAGGCGATCTTCAGCGTCATCACCGTGCCCACGGCGAGCAGGGGAATGGCCATCTCGACGACGGCCCAGTCAATGGTCATAGGCATCCATCCGCATCACAGGGGCGGCGGGGACGGGCGCGGTGCCCGTCCCGATCAGCAAGGGTCAGGAGAAGTCGGGGATCTTGTCGGAGAGCTTCATCTGCGTGCCGAACCACTTTTCCTGCAGCTTGTAGATCTCGCCATTGGCTTTGAGCGCCGTGATCCGCTCGTTCAGGAAGTCGATGAGCTGGGTGTCTTCCTTGCGGGTGCCGATGCCCGCCCAGTTGCGCGGGCCAATGTCGCGCACGATGACGTACTTGCCGGGGGCGTCCTTCACCACCTGGGTGAGGGTGGCGAGCGAGTTGATGACACCGTCCACGGAGCCCTGGGCCAGCGCCAGATAGGCGGCGGGGTGGTCGTCATAGGTCTTCACTTCGGAAAAGCCCTTGCCGGTATCGGCCTTCAGCTTCTCTTCCAGCTTGGTCTTCATGGTGTCGCCGGCCGAACCCAGCTTCACGCCCAGGATCTTGCCCGACATGCCGTCCAGATTCTTGATGGTGCCGGCATCCGAGGCACGGATGAGCATTTCCTGCGTTGCCTCGGTATAGGGGATGGAATAGCCGACCTTGGCCACCCGCTCCTTGGTGTAGGTGAGCGAGGTCATGATCACATCGAAATTGCCGGCATAGAGGGCGGGGATGACGCCGGCCCAGGCGGTGTCGATGAACTCCACCTTCACGCCCAGGGGCGCGAAGATCTGCTTCGCCAGATCCACGTCGTAGCCGACGATCTCGCCCTTGTCGCGGAAGGTGAAGGGCCGGTAGGCGGCCTCGACGCCCACGCGGACGACACCCGCCTTCTTGATGTCCTCAAGGGTCAGCGGCCCCGCCTTTGCGGGCGTCAGCGCACCCGGCAGAAGCGTGGCGGCGGCGAGCAGCAGGCCCGACATCTGGACCAGACGGCGGCGGGAGATGGCGGTCCCGGAACGGGGGAAGAACATGAGGCTCTCACTTTCCTGACGGCCCGAAGGGGGGCGGAAATGCGTGATCAGATTGCATTCCATCTGATTTAATTTAATTTCTACAGTAAGTTAGCCCGGCTAGGCCAGATCCGATCTGCCGATTCATTAGGCATGCAGCCGCTCAAGGGCGCGCCATGCGCCGCCGGACGCGCCGGTGCGGCACGGGTCCAAACCAGACGGAACGCACGAATTTCACCTTGCCGGCCACGGCTTAGCCGCGCGGCCACGCACGGGGCCGTGGCCGCGCGCCGGGAGACCGGACGCGGGAAAGCGCCTGGAATCGCCTGTTATTTGTGCAGATGCGCCGTCAATCGGCGGAAAAAGCGTCCTCGCCGTCGCTCGCGTCCGCAGCGTCCGCCGCCTCATCCTGCACCACGGCCGCCAGCACCGCGCACACCGTCTCGCCCGTGCGGATGAGGTGCCGCCGCCACACGCGGCCGGCGGCGACGCCGTCGCGGGCATGGAGGGCGCTCATGAGGGCCTCGTGTTCGCCGACGGATTCCGCCCAGCGGTCGGGGGCGACAATGGCCATGTAGCGCCCGCGCCGGGCGCGCAGCATCAGGCCCGCATGGGTGGAAATGAGGATGGGATTGGCGGACAGGCGCACCACCGTGTCATGGATGGCGCTGTTGAGGGCGAAATAGGGGTCTTTTTCCTGCCGCTGGTAATGGTCGAGCATGCGCGCATGCAGGTCGTCCAGTTCGGCGAGATCGGCGGGCGTCATGCGCATCACCGCCAGCTCGGCCGCGAGGCTCTCCAGCCCCGCAATGACCTCGAACAGGTTCGAGGCCTCGGCGGGCGTGAACGACATGATCCGCGCGCCCTTGTTCTGGGAAATCTCCACCAGCCCCTCGGCCTCGAGCAGCTTCAGCGCCTCCCGCAGCGGCGTGCGCGACACCGCCATGGCCTCGCACAGGCTGCGCTCCACGATGCGCCCGCCGGGGGGCAGCTCGCCGCGAATGATGCGGTCCCGCAGCCGGTCGGCCACCTGGCGCGCGAAGGGGATGCGCCGGGACAGCCGGGTGTCTGTCTGGGTGCGGCGGGATGCGCCCGCCTCAGTGCTCTGCCCTCTGGACAATGATCCGTCACCGCCTGTCTTCACGCCGCCATCCATAGCGCGTTCGGCGCGGCGGGGACCAGCCCTCTGCCCGGCCTTACCACGCCGCCGCGCCCGGCAGATGCTCGCCCATGAAGCGCTCGAAGCGGGGATCGTCCGCATAGGCCACATTGATGCGCATGGCCGGCCGGTGAGCGCCGCCTTGATGGGCACCCGCTTGATGAGCGCCTCCTTGGGGATGAAACACCGCGCCCGGTGCCAAAAGGATGCCGCGCTTGGCCGCCGCGCGGGACAGCGCCGCATCGTCGAGCCCTTCCGGCAGTTCGCACCACAGATAGAAGCCCCCGCCCGGCGGTCCGAACATGGGCAGGCCGAGCCGGCCCAAGGTCGCCTGGGCGGCGGCGGTGGCGGCATCCACCCGCCAGCGCAGGCGCTTCAGATGGCGCCGATACTGGCCGGACGTGATGAGGTCGTGGACGATGCGCTCCACATAGCCGGAACTGTTCACCGAGGTGACCATCTTGAGCGCGCCGAGCCGCTCGATGAGCCGGGGCGCGGCCACCACATAGCCGCAGCGCAGGCTGGCCGAGAGGGTTTTCGCCAGCGTGCCCACATAGATCACCCGCTCCAGCTGGTCGAGCGCGGCGAGGCGCGGGCGGGCGGCGGGCAGGATGTCGGCGAAAGGATCGCTTTCCACGATCACCACATCATGGCGCGCCGCCACCTGGAGCACCCGGAAGGCGATGGCGGGGGTGAGCGAGCAGCCGGTGGGGTTGTGGGCCAGCGACTGGGTGAAGAAGAGTTTCGCCCCGCTCTCCACGATGGCCCGCTCCAGCGTCTCCACGTCCGGGCCCTCGGGCGTGCGGGGCACGCCGATCATGCGGGCCTTGGCGAGGCGCAGCTTGCCGAAGAGCGGGTAATAGCCGGGGCTGTCCACCAGCACCGCGTCGTCCGGCTCCACCAGCGTGCGGATGATGAGGTCGAGGGCGTGGTTGGCGCCCTGGGTCATCAAGACCTGCGCGGGATCGCCGGCGATCGCCCGCTCGGTGAGCAGCGCGGCGATGGCCTCGCGCAGCAAAGGAAAGCCGAACGGGCTGCCATAGCTCGCCGGAAAGGGACGGCTGCCGGGACGGTTGATGGGTTTGAGATACCGCCCCACCTCCGAGCCCTCCATCCAGGAAGGTGGCGGGCGGCCATCGCCGACGCGCACATCATAGTGCTGCTCCAGCTGCTCGCGCAGCAGCCAGACGCTGTCCACCGCCTCCACCACGGCGGGACGGGTGGGCACGGCGGGGGCGGGGCGCGGGGTGCCCAGCACATAGAAGCCGGAGCCGGGACGGGCCTCGATGCGGCCTGATGCGGCAAGCCTTTCATAGGCTTCCACCAGGGTGTTGCGCGACACGCCAAAGGCCGAGAAGGCGGAGCGGATGGAAGGCAGGCGCTCCCCCGGGCGCATCTGCCCCCGGTCGATGCGCTCAGTGAGGGCGCGCACGATGGCGCCGACCCGCGAGGGCGCCTCTGCAGTCTGTGCGTCTGTCTCGGCAACCGTACCCATGATCTGAAGGGTACGGCGTCGGCGTTTCCGACGCAAAGTGTTCCTTGCCGTACCGGCGGGGTCAGCGGAAAGTCGCGGCAACGGGTCGCCCTGGAGCGGCCGGACAAGGATCAGGGATGGAACGCTCGCGACGCGCCGCCTCCGGCGCGCACCGTGCCGTCGCGCGCCCGCATGTCCGCCGCCCCGCGCCCGCAAGGATCACAAGGAAGGCCCCAGAATGACGTCCGCCACCGGCTCCAACCGCTCCTCCCGCATCGCCGGTTTCCACAAGAAGTCCCCCCGCGAGCGGCTCGATCTGGTGGCCGCTTTCGCCGGCCTGTCCGACGCCCAGGTGGCGCACCTGGACAATATGGGCAATCTGGACCCGGTGCTGGCCGACAAGCTGATCGAGAATGTCATCGGCACCATGAACGTGCCGGTGGGGGTCGCCACCAACATGAAGGTGGACGGGGAGGACGTGCTCATCCCCATGGCCACCGAGGAATCCTCCGTGGTGGCCGCCGTGTGCAATGCCGCCCGGCAGAATTACGAGACCGGCTTTGCCACTTCCGTCTCCGGCAATCTCATGATCGCCCAGGTGCAGGCGGTGGACGTGAAGGACCCCTATGCGGCGCGCCTGCGCATCCTGGAGAAGCGCGAGGAGATCAAGGCCGCGTGCGATGCCTGCGACCCCGTCCTGGTCAATCTGGGCGGCGGCTTCCGCGACCTTGAGGTGCGCCTGCTTGACACCCCCACGGGCACCATGGTGGTGACCCACCTCATCGTGGACACCCGCGACGCCATGGGCGCCAATGCGGTGAACACCATGGCCGAGAAGCTCGCCCCCGCCATTGCGAGTTGGGCGCGCGGCAAGGTCTATCTGCGCATCCTTTCCAACCTCGCCGACCGGCGCCTCGCCCGCGCCCATGCGGTGTGGCGCACCGCCGACATTGGCGGCGAAGAGGTGCGCGACGGCATCATCAGCGCCTACCAGTTCGCCGCCGCCGATCCCTATCGCGCCGCCACCCACAACAAGGGCATCATGAACGGCATTTCCGCCGTGGTGCTCGCCACCGGCAACGACACCCGCGCGGTGGAAGCTGGCGCCCATGCCTATGCCGCCCGCTCCGGCCGCTACACCTCGCTGACCACCTATGAGGTGAATGCGGACGGCGACCTCTCCGCCGCCATCGAGCTGCCGCTGGCGGTGGGCCTCATCGGCGGGGCCACCAAGGTGCACCCCACCGCCCGCGCCAGCCTTGCCATTCTCGGCGTGACCACCGCCGAGCGGCTCGCCCGCATCATCGCGGCGGTGGGTCTGGCGCAGAATTTCTCGGCGCTCAAAGCGCTGGCCACCACCGGCATTCAGAAGGGCCACATGGCGCTCCACGCCCAGAACATCGCCATGATGGCGGGGGCCGTGGGCGAGGAAATCGACACCGTCGCCCGCATCCTGGTGGAGCGCGCGAGCGTGCGCATGGACGTGGCCGAGAAAGTGCTCAAGGACGTGCGCGGCGCCTGAGCCGCGCGAGATCATCAACAAGAACACACAAGGGAGAAGACCATGCTCAGGAAGACCACGCTCGCGCTCGCCGCGGGCGCCGCCCTCCTCGCCGCTGCCGCCGCGCCGGCGGGAGCGGAGATCCCCAACAACAAGATCCGCCTCGGCGTGCTCACCGACCTGTCGGGCTTTGCCTCCGATTCCACCGGCATGGGCTCGGTGGTGGCGGCGCGCCTGGCGGCCGAGGACTTCAAGAAGGAAAAGCCCGGCCTCGACGTGGAGGTGATCTCGCAGGATCACCAGAACAAGCCGGACATCGGCTCGGCCACCGCCCGCAAATGGGTCTCCGAGGGCCAGGTGGATGCCATCCTGGACGTGCCTTTCTCCTCCGTCGCGCTGGCGGTGCAGGAAGCGGTGCGCGGCTCGAAGGTGGCCTTCATCGCCTCAGGCCCCGGCACGGCGCTGCTGACCGGCGAGAAGTGCTCGCCCAATACGGTCCACTGGACCTATGACACCTGGGCGCTGGCCCATGGCACCGCTTTGGCGCTGCTGAAGCAGAAGAAGGACACCTGGTTCTTCATCACCGCCGACTATGCCTTCGGCCATGCGCTGGAGGCCGACGCCATGGCGGTGGTGAAGGCGGAAGGCGGCAAGGTGCTGGGGCAGGTCCGCCACCCCACCAATACCTCGGACTTCTCCTCCTTCCTGGTGCAGGCGCAGGCGAGCGGCGCCAAGGTGGTGGCGCTGGCCAACGCGGTGGGCGACACCATCAATTCGGTGAAGCAGGCCTCCGAGTTCGGCCTCACCTCCGGCGGACAGAGCCTCGCGGCTTTGCTGATGCAGCTCACCGACGTGCATTCGGTGGGCCTTGCCACCGCCAAGGGGCTGTTCCTGACCGAAGGCTTCTACTGGAACATGAATGACGGCACCCGCGCCTTCGCCGACCGCTTCGCGGCGCAGATGAATGGCCGCCGCCCCACCGCCAACCAGGCGGGCGTCTATTCCGGCGCGCTCCACTATCTGCGCGCCGCCGCCGCCGCCAATTCCACCGACGGCCAGACGGTGGTGGCCAAGATGAAGGAAATGCCCTCCGACGACCCGCTGTTCGGCAAGGGCGAGGTGCGCGCCGATGGCCGGCACATCCACAACATGTACCTGTTCCAGGTGAAGACCCCCGCCGAATCCAAGGGCCCGTGGGACTATTACAACCTGATCGAAACCATCCCCGCCAAGGAAGCCTTCCGTCCGCTCGCCGAGGGCAATTGCCCCATGGTCGCTGCCAAGAAGTGAGGCTTTAAGCGGGTTCGCCTGGCTCCTGCGCACAAGTCGATGCCCGCGGCCCTCCCCCGCCGCGGGCTTCTTTTGTTTGGGAACGCAGGCGTGAAGAGCGCGGCGCGGCGATGATGATAGAAAGGGCGTCCCTCCTCCGCAGGGCCGCCGTGCGCGGCTCTCGTCCCATCGCCAAGGCCGCGCTGTTCACCCCCAGGCGTCGCCTTTCTTCCCAGCGGTGACGCCATGACCTCTCATCCCGCTCCCCTCCCCGCCCCCGGCTTCGGGCCAGGATTTTCCGCCCGCAAGATCGTCGCCAACGGCATCACGCTCGACGCGGTAGAAGGCGGCGCCGGGCCGCTGGTGGTGCTGATGGCCGGATGGCCGCAGAGCCTCCTGGCCTGGCGCAAGGTGCTGCCGACGCTGGCGCGCGACTTCCGCGTGCTGGCCTTCGACCCGCCCAATCTCGGCACCAGCGAGGCCTCCCGCACGGGCGGCGACACCGGTGCCATGGCCGGCTATGTGGATGGCCTGCTCGATGCCATCGGCGCCGACAAGGTGCTCCTGGTGGGCCACGATATCGGCGCCTGGATCGGCTATGCCTATGCCGCCCACCATCCGGAGCGCGTGACGCGCCTCGCCTTGATGGACGCCGCCATTCCCGGCCTCACCCCGCGCGAGGCCTATGGGTTCAACCCCGTGACCGCCCACAAGGTCTGGCACTTCCCGTTCAATTTCGTGCCGGGGCTCGCCGAGCGCCTGGTGGTGGGGCGCGAACGCGATTTGCTCGCCTTCCTGTTCGAGACCAAGCCGGTGAATGTCGCGGCCACCTTCGAGCCGGAGGTGATCGAGGCCTATATGGCCGCCTATTCCGCGCCCGGCCGCTGGATCGCGGGCCTTGAATACTACCGCGCCATCTTCGAGAGCGCGGCGCAGAACGAGGAAACCGGCCGCACGCCCTTGCCCATGCCGGTGCTGGCCATTGGCGGGGATTACGGGATCGGCGGCGCCATGGTGAAGGCCCTCGAACCGGCGACCACGACCCTCTCGTCCGTGGTCATCCCCCAATGCGGGCATTATGTGCCCGAGGAGCGGCCGGCCGAATTGCTGGCCGCCCTGGTGCCCTTCCTGAAGGGGGAATGAACCTCACCGCCAGTGCGGCGTGAAGCGGCCGTCATGACCGGCGGCGGTCGCGATGCGGGCGGCGGTGCGCTCCGCCTCCTCCACCACAGCGCCATAACCGGGACCGGCGCGGAACGCACCGTCCCGGTACGCCACCTCCCCATTCACCACCACCGCCTTGGCATCCGAGCCATGGCCGGCGGAGACGAAGGTGGACAGGGGACGGTTCAGCGTCCCCACATGGGGCCGGCGCATGTCGAACACGGCGATGTCGGCGCGCTTGCCCGCCTCCAGCGAACCCAGTTCCGCCTCCAGGCCGAGCGCGCGGGCGCCGTTGATGGTGGCCATTTCCAGCGTGCGTTCCACCGGCATGAGGGTGGGGTCGAGATGGCGCACATGCTGCATGAGCGTGCACACCTTCATCTGCTCGATCATGTCGACGGAATAGTCCACCATGGGCCCGTCCGTGCCCAGCGCCGTGTTCACCCCCGCCGCCCGCGCCTTGGCGAAGGGCGCGATGCCGCCGCCGCGCATGGCCTCGGAACTGGGCGTATAGACGAAATGGGCGCCCACATGGGCCATCTGGGCGATGTCCGTGTCGGTCACATGGATGCCGTGGATCAGCAGCCAATGGTGATCGAGGACGCCCAACTCCATCAGATACTGCACGTCCGTGCGCCCCGTGGCGCGCAGGTGCTTCAGGAAGCCCTTGTCCAGGGACAGCGTGCCGCCGGCGATGTGGGTGGAGATGCGCAGATCCTGTTCGCGCGCCAGCTCATGGCCGGCACGCACCAACGCATCCGTGCTCATGCCGGCGGCGATCCAATGGGCATTGGCCTCTACCACCATGGCGAGCCTGACGAGCCCGTCCTGCGCCCCATGCCAGGTGGCGAGCAGGTCGCGGAAGGCGGAGAGCGACTGGTCGAGGCTCAACGGATGGTTGGGATTGCCCGGCGTGCGGCAGCGCAATTCCTTGGCGAACACCTGCCGCAGGCCCAGTTCGCTCGGGCCGCCCAGAATGGCCTCCACCATGGAGGGGCTGGTGGTGGTGACGGAATGGTTGAGGAAGGTGGTGGTGCCGGTGGCCAGCATCTCCATGGCATCGAGCCGGGCGGCAAGGCCCATGGCTTCATCATCCAGGTGCCGCACCAGCGGGAAGACAAAATCGGTGATCCAGTCTTCCAGCAGATAGCCATCGGCCAGCCCCTTGAAGAGCGTGTACCAATGGTGCTGGTGCATGTTGATGAGGCCGGGCAGCACCAGGCAGCCCTCCGCCTCGATCACCTCCCGCGCGCCGAGCGCCGCTTCCGGTAGGTCGGACATGGCCCCGACGCTCAGGATGCGGGTGCCCTCGCACCAGACATAGCCTTGCGGATGGACGGCCCGCGCGCCGTCCACGGTGACCACATGGCCGTTGCGGACGAGGAGGCTCACGCGGGCGTCCCCGCAGGCGCGACCTTGCCTTCAGGCAGGGCGACGATCATGTCCAATTCCACCCGCGCGCCGGGGGAGGAGAGCTGGTTGATGCAGATCATCGTGGAAGCCGGGCGCCAGCCGTTGAAATAGGGACGCATCACCGCATGCATGCCGTCGGCATCGCGGATGTCGGTGAGATATTTGGTCACCTTCACCACGTCGGAAAAGCCTGCCCCCACCGTGTCGAGGATGGACTTGATGCACTCCATGGCGCGGCGGGTCTGCTCGCCAATGTCGTTGGAATGGTCGTGCTCCCCGTCCACATGGGGGTGCTGGTGGTAGAGGTCGGACGCGGTGGCGCCGGAGATGAACATGAGGTTGCACGCGCCCACGATCTGCACCGCCGGGGCATAAGGCATCATATAGGCCTTCTCCGGCTCGGGATGGACGGCATGAAGCTGCGGCTTGGTGTCGGACATGGAAGGATCCTCCGAAGGAATGGGGGTCTTGATGGGGCCTATTGAGCGCGCCACAGGCCGAGGCGGGCGTCGATGGCGTCCTGGCCCTTGGACATGACGATGCCGAGCAGCGCGAGCACCACCAGCACCGCGAAGACGAGCTCGGTGTCCAGCAGTTGGCCGGCGATGAAGAGGCGGGCGCCGAGCCCGTCCTTGGCGATCACCATTTCCGCCGCCACCACCAGGATGATGGAGATGCCGAGCCCGATGCGGATGCCGGCGAAGATGGAGGGAATGGCGCTGGGGATCAGCACCCGCAGCACGATCTGCCGCGTGCTGGCGCCCAGGTCCCGCGCCGCGAGGACGAGGCCCTGGTCGCACTGGGTCACGCCCACCACCGTGTTGATGACGATGGGAAAGAAGGCGCCCATAAAGCTGATGGTGAGCATGAAGGGGCCGCCGGTGCCGAGCCAGATCACGAGGAGCGGGATCAGCGTCACCTTGGGCAGTGGATAGAGGGCGGCGATCAGCATGTCCGCCATGGCCTGGATGGGCCGGGAAATGGCCATCCACACGCCCAGCAGCACGCCGGTGACGAGGGCGATGAAGAAGCCGGCGAAGATGCGGTAGAGGGTGAGACCGAGATCCACCGTCAGGCCCTGATGGACCAATTGGTCCCACAAAACCGCGAGAATGCCGCTCGGGCGCGGCAGATAAAGCGGGGAGATGCCGGCCTTGTAGACCACCCCTTCCCACACCAGCAGCAGGGCGATGAGGAAGCTCCAGCCCACCACCCTTTGGTCGTCCAGAAGGCCGCGCAGGCGGCTTGCGAAGGTGGGGCGGGCGGGCACGGCGGGGGCCGGGCGTGCGGCGGCGGTCTCGCTCACTGGCCACCCCCCGATTCCGCCATGGCCCGCACCACCTCGTCCTTCAGCAATTCGTAGATTTCCTCGAACAAGGCGACAGCGGCCGGGGCCTTCATGTCGGCGAGCGTCCGGGGCTTGGCGAGCGGCACGTCGAGCGCGCGCACGATGCGGCCGGGGCGAGACGACATGACGAACACGGTGTCGCCCAGCATGATCGCCTCCTCGATGGAATGGGTGACCAGCACCACCGTGCAGCCGGTGGCGGCGACGATGCCGGCCACCTGCTCCTGGAGCACCAGGCGGGTCTGGGCGTCGAGAGCGCCGAAGGGCTCGTCGAGGAGCAGGATGTCCGGCTTCATCACCAAAGCGCGGGCGATGCCCACGCGCTGGCGCATGCCGCCGGAGAGCTGGCGGGGATACTTGTCCTCGAAGCCGCGCAGATCCACCGCCGCCAGCGCCTCGCGGGCGGCGGCGTGGCGCTCCGCCCGCTTCACGCCGGCCACCGACAGGCCGAACGCCACGTTGTCCAGCACCGAGAGCCAGGGGAAGAGATTGAAGCTCTGCCAGACCGTCGCCATCACCGGGGCCGGCACGGAATGGCCGGTGCGCCGGTCCACATAGCGCACCTCGCCCTCGGTGGGAGCGACGAAGCCCCGCGCGATCTGGAGCATGGTGCTCTTGCCGCAGCCGGAGGGGCCGATGATGGCGGTGACTTTCCCGGCCTCGAAGACGCCGTTCAGATTGTCGAGCGCCACCACCGGGTCACGCCCCTTGGCGCCCCAGGCGAGCCGCACCTGGCGGAAGGCAATGGCCACCGCCGAGGCGGCGCGCGCGGCAAGGGTCATGTGAAGGGGTTCCCGGTCTTGAGCATCTTGGCGGCCTCTTCCGCCGCGCTGAGATCCATCAGCACATCCTGCTTGGGCACCGGGCCGCCGATGAGCTTCATGGTGTCCACCCAGAAGCTGGCCTGGCGCATCACGGAGGCGGTGTCTGGCATGCCGTCCGGGTCGTAGCCGGTCCAGCGGGGCGCGGCCTTCTCGATGAGGGGGGCGGGAATGTTGGTGGCGGCGGCCAGGATCTTGATGATCTCCGGATCCTTGCTGGTCTCGGCGGCGGTGAAGATGCGGGCCGCATGGATATGGGCCATGGCGAAGGCGATCGCCGCCTTGCGGTTGGTCTCCAGGAACTTGGTGGGCATGGCCCAGCAGGCGAGCTGCGCGCCCGGCTCGATGTCGGCGCCGGTGCCGATGATGTGGCCGACCTTGTTGGTCTCGGCGAGGAAGGCGAGCGGCACCGGGCATTGGGCGGCGTCGGTGACGCCGGTGCCGAGGCTCTTGATGATGTCGGGATAGGTCAGGCCGCTGGAATAGGTCGCCCCCGTGCGCGGATCGAGCCCCGCTTTCTGGAGCCCGCGCGCCAGCAGGTAATTGTCGATGCCCCCCGGCGCCTGCATGGAGAAGCGCGCGCCCTTCAGCAGCGCGAATTTGTCGATCCCGGTGACGCCGGCCTCGTACATCTTGTTGGAGACCAGGATGGTGGTGGAGCCGAAGCCCGGCTTCTCGCCGCCGCGATCCAGCATCAGTTTGTAATTGGCGCCCTTGGCCACCGCATTGATGAGGCCGGCATTGATGGTGGCCACCGTCACGTCCAGCTCGCCAGCGACCAAGGCGGGAATGGCGAGGGCACCGTCCGCGAAGGTGCGGAATTCCACCTCAAGGCCGACCTTCTGGAAGAAGCCCTTGGCGGCGGCGATGAAGACGGGACCGGAGGAGATGAGGGGCACCACGCCCACCCGCATCTTGGTCAGGCCCTGCGCGCGGAGCACCGCCGGCATGGCCAAGGCAGCGCCCACGGTGGCGGACGACAGGAGAAAACGGCGCCGATCAAGCGGGAAGCGAGGTGACATGGGACCTCCGGTCAGATTGCAATCGATTGCACAATCCCATTCCTCCAATCAAATTCCGTGCCAGATCTGGAAACTTGCTTCTGCTGGACTTGTCACTGTCGAGGGAAGATGGATGCCTGCCTCTTGGGCATCCGGCGTGCCTTCTTAGGCAGCACCCGTGGCAATGGCGGGCGCCCCCGTCAGATCCAGGAGCCGCTGCTCCAGCAGGCCGTCCGCTGCCGTCTGCCGGGCCGCGGCACGCTCCAGCGCCGCACCGTCCACATATTGGATGCGCTCCTCCAGGCCTGCATCACGCACGGCGCAAGCCCAGTTCCGCGCGCCGGTCCGCAGCCGCACTGGGCGCAGGGCCTTGAGCGCGGCCGCAGCGGACGCGGGGTCCGCCCCCGCCGGCAACGGATAGAAAAGGCGCACTTCCACCCGGCCGCCCTCGCCGACGCCGGCCGGCAGCAGCCGCGAACGCTCCTGCGCCACCGGCACCTTGGCGGTGATGCGCAGACCATAGGCGGCGAGCGTCGCCACGCACAGGCAGCCGGCGGCCACCCCATAGGCCCCGCCAACCCCCAGCCGGTCGGCCCACAGCCCCGCCAGGAAGCTGCCCACCGCGATGGAGCCGAACACCGCGATCAGATAGACCGCGCTCCCCCGCGCCCGGATCCATGGCGCGAGGCGCAGTTGGGCGGCGAGATGGATGGAGGAAAAGGAGATGAGCCAGCAGAAGCCCAGCGTCCCATAGAGCACCACGGACACGGCGAAGACCGGCACCAGGGGCACCAGCGCCAGGGCGACCGCCGCCGCCAGCCCGGCGCCCAGCATCAGGCCGTCGAGATCGAAGTGGGCGCGCAGACGCTTCAGCAGCAGCGCCGCCAGCACGGCGCCCAGGCCCGCAGAGCCCACCAGGACGCCCAGAAGCAGGCCGGTGCCGGCGAACCATTCATGCACCACCACGGGCGCCAGCGCCCAGAAGGTGCTGGCGAACAGAAAGAAGGCGACGCCGCGCAGTGCCACGCGCTGCAGGCCGCCGTCATGGCGCGCATAGGCCAGGCCCGCCCGCACGGCGGAGCCAAGGCTCTCCTTCGGCGTCACGGGATGGCGGGGTGCCAGGAAGACGAAGGTGCAGCCAACGGCCGCGAACAGCACCGCATTGAACAGAAAGGCCGCCGGCGCGCCCGCCACCGCCAGGATCACACCCGACAGGAGCGGGCCGATGGAGCGCGCCACATTGATGCCGAGGCTGTTCAGCGCCAGCGCGCCGGGCAGGCGCGGCAAATCCACCAGTTCGGGCGTGATGGCTTGCCAGGTGGGCGCGAAGGCCGCGTTGGCGCAGCCGTTCAGGAAGGACGCGGCCAGCAGCAGCGCCGGCGGCGCCGCATCGAGCCCCACTGCGAGGGCCACCAGCAGGGAGGCGACCGAGAGGAGGAAGGCGGTGGCCTGGAGCACGCGGCGCCGCTCCACCAGGTCCGCCAAGGCGCCGGCCGGCAGGGCGCACAGGAAGAAGGGGAGCGAAGAGGCCGTCTGCGCCAAGGCGACGAGGCTGCGGCTCGCCCCGCCCGAGGCCAGCAGCCAGCCGGCGGCGACATCATGCACCAGGAGCCCGCTCTGGAACGCCACCATGGCCACCCAAAGGGGCAGAAAGAGCCGCCGGTAGCGCAACGCGCCATCGTCCAGGAGGGCAGCAGCGGGGGAAGAGGCACCCATGGGCACGAAGCTCCGGCGGACAGTCCCCCGGCGGGGCGGCAGCCCTCGGCGAGGATCGGAATCCGCCCTAGCCTAGGCAGTCTGGACAGATTGTGCAATCGGTTGCATTCTGCTTCCCTCAAGATGGCCGGCGCGGCCGTGCGGGATCATCCGGCGGTTCGCGCGCCCCCGATCTGTGGCAAGGAAGCGGGACCTGAGACGGGAACGGATGGAGAGGCGATGAGGGGGCCGAAACTGAGCGATGTGGCCGCGGCCGCCAATGTGCACCCGTCCACCGCCTCCCGCGCGCTCAACCCGGATCTGGCCGGCCGCCTCTCCCCCTCCGTGGTGGAGCGGGTGCGCAAGGTGGCGGACGAGCTGGGCTATAGCCGCAACGCCATCGCCGCGAGCCTGCGCATGCAGACGAGCCGCATGGTGGGCGTGATCGTGCCCGACCTCACCAACACCATGTTTCCCCCCATGTTCCGCGGCATTGAGGATCGGCTGGGCCTGGAAGGCTATCACGCCATGCTGGCCAATTCCGATTTCCGCGCCGCCAAGGAACAGGCCATCATCGACACCTATCTGGACCGGCGCATGGACGGCATCATCCTCGCCTCCGCGCATTTGGAGGACGAGGCCCGGCTCACCGCGCTGCGGCGCAAGGTGCCGCTGGTGCTCATGAATCGGGAGAGCGAGGCCCCCGTCACCGCCGTTATCAGCGACGACGGCGAGGGCGTGCGGCAGATGTTCGGCCATCTCATCGGCCTTGGCCACCGGCGCATCGCCCACATCGGCGGGCCGCAGGACACCTCCACCGGACGGGCGCGCCGCGCCGCCTTCCTGGCGCTCGCCGCCGAGGCGGGCCTGCCCGCAGACCCGCGCCTTGATGTCATCGCCGAATCCTTCACCGAGCCGGAAGGCTATCGCTGCACACGCCATCTGTTGGAGACGGGAGAGGCGCCCACCGCCATCCTCGCCGCCAATGACTGGCTGGCGGTGGGCGCCATCCGTGCGCTGGAGGAGGTGGGCCTATGTTGCCCACGCGACATCTCGGTCACCGGCTTCAACGACATGCCCTTCGTGGACCGCATGCGCCCGCCTTTGACCACCGTGCGCATTCCCCATTACCGCATGGGCTATGAGGCCGCCGACCAATTGCTGGCCGCCATCCAGACCCCCGCCGACCCACCGCGCCGCGTGGTGCTGCCCCCCGCCGCCATCCTGCGCGGCTCCACGGCGGCGCCCGCCACGCCGTGACGCGAAATCAGGCCTGCGCGAACGCCTCCAGGCAATGGCGGCGGAAGGCCTCGGCGCGCAGCGTGGGGCGCACCGCATGGGAGGTGGCCACCGCCACATGCACCCGCCGGCCATAGCCCTCCACCGGCAAGGTCACGAGGGGGGCACCGTCATAGCTCACCGCCGCCGCGGGCCGTTGCAGCATCAGCGCATAGCCGAGCCCCCGCGCCGCGAGACCCCGCACCAGTTCGAACGAGGTCGAGCGATAGGCGATGCGGGGCACGAGGCCGAGCTGGGCGAACACATCCTGCGTGTTCGCCCCCGACTGGGGCACGTCGAAGACGATGAGCGGCTCGTCTATGAGGTCCCGCAGGTCCACGCCCTCCCGATCCGCGAGGCGGTGGCCGGCGGAAAGCACCACATGGGGCGCCACCGCATAGAGCCGGTCGAGCCGGAATTCCTCCCCCAGCCCGAAATCATAGACGATGGCCACCTCGCACCGGCCGGTGCGCAAGAGGGCGGTGATGTCGTGGATGGAGCCCTCGGTGAGGTCCAGTTGGATGCCGGGGTGGAGAGCGCCGAAGGCGCTGAACAGGCGGGGAATGAGGAAGGGCGCGAGCGTGGTGTAGCAGCCCACCCCCAGCCGCCCGGCGAGCCGCGCCTCCCCCGCCATCACCTGGCCGGGCAATTGCTCGGCCACCTCCAGGAGCGCACGGGCCTCGCGCAGCAGGTCCTTGCCCGCCGGCGTCAGGCTGATGCCCCGCGCCCGCCGGCGAATGAGAAGGCAGGTGCCCAGCACCGCCTCCAATTCCTCCACCGCCGCGCTCAGCGCCGCATGGGAAATGTTGAGCCGCGTGCAGGCCGCGCGGATGGAGCCCGCCTCCGCCACGGCGACGAAATAGGCCAGCTGGCGCAGCGAGAAGCGGGGAATCTGCATGGGCTCTTCTCTGGGGCCTTATCCAGCTTGTCCGGAAAAACCGGGATTTGATAAACAAATTATCCATTTTGCAAAACAAGGCAAAGTCCGGCACCCTGCCACCATGGAGCCTGAAAAGGGCCGGAGCCGCGACACGCGGCGGAGGAGACGCCAATGGACGACCGGACCGTGTCCGCGGGCGCGCATGTGCGCCTCGATCAGTTGTGGGACGACCCCTATCCCATCTATGCGCGCCTGCGGGCCGAACCGCCTTGCTTCGTGCCCGCCGCCAACCGCTATCTGGTGACGCGCTATGCGGACATCGTGGCGCTGGAGCGCAATCCGGAGGTGTTCTCCGCCTCCGAGCAGAATTCGCTGATGATCCGCGTCATGGGCCACACCATGCTGCGCAAGGACGGCGCCACCCACAAGCGCGAGCGGGTGGCCTGCGAGCCGGCGCTGAAGCCGGCCCTCATCAAGAATCACTGGATGCCCGCCTTCCACGCCATCGTGGACGATCTCATCGCCGCTTTGCCTGAATCCGGGGAAGCGGACCTGTTCGACCGCTTCGCCGCCCCCTGCGCCGCCCGCGCGCTCGGCCTGCTGCTGGGCCTCACCGAGACCCCGCAGGAGGATTTGCGGGAATGGTCGCAGGCCATGATGGACGGCACCGGAAATTATGGCGACGACCCCGCCATCTGGCGTCGGGCGGAAGCGGCGGCGGCGGGTGTCGACGAGGCGGTGGAGGAGGCCATCCGCCGCTTGACCGCGACGCCCGATTCCTCCCTCATCTCCTGCATGCTGCACGCGGCCGACCCGCTGAACCGGGACGAGATCGGGGCCAATGTGAAGGTCATCATCGGCGGCGGCCTCAACGAGCCGCGCGACGCCATCGGCACGGCCGCCTATGCCCTGCTCGCCCATCCCGACCAGCGGGCGCAGGTGGAGGCGGACCCTGCCCTCTGGAAGGCCGTGTTCGAGGAAACCGTGCGCTGGATTTCGCCCATCGGCATGTATCCGCGCCAGACCACCTGCGAGACGGAACTGGGCGGCGCGCTCATCCCCAAGGGCGCGCGCATCGGCGTGGTGCTGGCCTCCGGCAACCGGGACGAGAGCGTGTTCGAGCGGGCGGACGCCTTCGACATCAACCGGCCCAAGAAGCCCCACATCGCCTTTGGCGGCGGCCCGCACTTTTGCCTGGGCGCCTGGGCGGCGCGGGCGCTGGTGGGGGAAGTGGCCCTGCCGAAGCTCTTCGCCTCCTTGAAGGGCCTGCGCCTCAGCGCCACCGAGCCGACCCGCTTCGGCGGCTGGGTGTTCCGAGGACCGCTCAATTTGCCCTGCACCTGGGACGCCAAATCTGGAACCGCAAGGGCATGACAGACGGTACGCCTTCCCTCCCCGCCTCGGTGGTGATCGTCGGCGCCGGCCATGGCGGCTTCAACCTGGCGCTCGCCTTGCGCCAGGCCCGCTATGCCGGTGCCATCACCCTCATCGGCGACGAGCCGGACCTGCCCTATCAGCGGCCCCCGCTCTCCAAGGCTGCGCTGGCAGCGGGGGCGCAGACGTCCGCGCTCTGGCATCGGCCGCCGGATTATTATGAGAAGGAAGGCATCACCCTGCGCATGGGCGCGCGGGTGGAAGCCATCGACCGCGCGCATCGGCAGGTGGAGCTTCAAGGCGGTGAGCGCCTGTCCTATGACGCGCTCGTGCTCGCCACCGGCGCGCGCAACCGCCGCCTCGCCGTGCCCGGCGTGGAGAAAGCCGGCGTCCTCTATCTGCGCACGGCGGATGAAGCCTTGAAGCTCCAGGCCCTGATGCCGGCCGCGCAGCGCCTCGTGGTGGTGGGCGCGGGCTTTATCGGCCTGGAAGTGGCCGCCGTCGCGCGCGCCCGAGGGCTGGAGGTGACGGTTCTGGAACGGGAGGACCGGGTGCTCTCCCGCGCCTTGTCGCCGGCCATGTCGGCTCTCGTTGAAGAGGTGCAGCGCGGCCTCGGGACTGAGCTTCGGTTCGGCGCTGGCGTGCGGGAAATCGTGGGCGACGAAAAGGTGAGCGGCGTCCTCCTCCAGGACGGAACCCTCCTGCCGGCGGACCTCGTCCTCATCGGCATCGGCGTCGAGCCCAATTCCGAACTGGCGCAGACGGCAGGCCTTGCGGTGGAAGGCGGCATCCTGGTGGATGACCGGCTCGGCACATCGGACCCCGCCATCTCTGCCATCGGCGATTGCGCCGTGCATCCCAACCCCTTCGCCAGCCAGCCCATCCGGGTGGAATCGGTGCAGAACGCCACCGACCAGGCGCGCCTGGTGGCGAAGCGCATCATGGGCGAGCAGGTCTCGGCCTATGACGCCGTGCCGTGGTTCTGGAGCGACCAGGGCCCGTTGAAATTGCAGATCGCCGGCCTCACCCAGGGCCATGACACCGCCATCGTGCAGCGGGGCGAGGCACCGGGCACCGGCTCCGTGCTGTGCTTCCGCGACGGGCGTTTCCTGGGCGTCGAGAGCGCCAACCGCCCGGCCGACCATATGGCGGCCCGGCAGATGCTGGCGCGGGGCATTGCCCTCAGCCCGCAGGATGTGGGCGAAGGCTTCGACCTGAAGGCCTATGCCAAGGAAGCCCTTTCCAAGGCTGCCGTGGCACCCGCCGCCTGATCGTCCCTCCGAAAAGGCGCGTGATGCGCCGGAATCTTCCCTCTCAAGAGGCGCGCGACGCGCCGGATGGTTCTTATGCCCCAGATCCTCTTCATCGAATCCGATGGCGCCGAACATGCGGTCGCCGCTCCCACCGGCCAGTCGCTCATGCAGGTGGCGACCGCTGCCGGCGTGCCGGGCATCATCGGCGAGTGCGGCGGCTCGTGCTCCTGCGCCACCTGCCATGTCTATCTCGACCCGGCGGACCTCTCCTTGGCGCCTGCCATGGAGCCGGGGGAAAGCGACATGCTGGACTTCGCCGCCAGCCCCCGCGAGGCCGGCAGCCGCCTGGGCTGCCAGGTGATCGTGACCTCGGACATGGACGGCCTGCGGGTGCGCATCCCGGAAACGCAGGTCTGAGGCGCCTCGCCTATTCCTCCTCCACCTCCGCCGCGCGCATCTTGGGCGGGCGGCCGCGGCGGCGGGGGGCGGGCAGGTTCACGCTCTCGGCGATGTCGATGGCATCGCCGATGGCCGGCCCGTCGAGACAGTCCTCCAGCTCCCGCAGAAGCGATTGGAGCAGAGCGAGACGCTCGGCCCCGAAGCGGCCGGTGATCTCGCGGTAGATGATTTCCGAATACATGCCCGCCTGCTCGATCAAGGCGAGGCCCTTGGGCGAGATGGAGACGAGGCCGCGCCGCATATCGGTGTCGGAGCTGCGGCGGATGATGAGGTCCCGCTCGTCCAGGTCCTTCAGGATGCGCGAGAGGCTGGGCGGCAGGAGGAAGGTGACCTCCGCCAGCGCCGTGATCTCCAGGCTTTCCACCGTGGTCAGCGCGCGCAGGATGCGCCATTGCTGCTCGGTGATGCCGAAATGGCGCAGGCTGGAGCGGAAGTGCCGCATCACCCCTTCCCGCGCCCGCAAGAGCGACATTGGCAGCGACTTGGAAAAGTCGCGCAGGCGCACCCGCGTCGCCGGGACGGCCCCTTCGGGATCTAACAATTCGGGGCGGGCGCGGCTGGTCATGGCGGCTCCGTGAAACCAGTGTGAAAGGCCTTGTGGCAAGGCCAGTGAAAGCCGGCGCAGCGGAGGCCGGGGAGAGAAGCAAGGCCGGCCGACGGCGCGCCCGCATCTGGTATTAAACATATTATGCGCCGGCAACAATTGCATGCCGACGCGGTTGTGCCATGGTGCTCCACAACGCCATTGCATCGAGATAATTAACTTGTTAATGGTCTTCCTGCACCTCGAAAAATGAGGGCCCGGCCGCGAGCAGCCAGCGCGCCACGATATGGGAGGACGACACGTGAAAGCCATCGCACGGATTGCCAGTTGCGCCCTGTTCCTCGCCGCGGCCTCGCAGGCCCAGGCGGATGTGGTGGTGGGCGCGGTGCTCTCCCTCACCGGGCCGGCGGCCTCGCTCGGCATCCCCGAGAAGAACACGGTGGACCTGATGCCGAAGCAGATCGGCGGGGAAACCGTGCGCTACGTGGTGCTCGACGATGCCAGCGACCCGAGCGCGGCGGTCCGCGCCGCCCGCAAGCTGGTGGACGAGCACAATGTGGACGTCATCATCGGCCCCTCCATCACCCCCACTTCGCTCGCCATCCTGGAAGTGCTGGGCGGCTCCAAGACGCCGGGGATCAGCCTTGCCGGCTCCTCCGTCATCGCCAGCCCCGTGGAGGGCAACAAGCGCTGGTCCTTCAAGCTCGCCCCCGAGGAGAGCATGCAGGGCGAGCGGGTGTTCCAGCATCTGGCCAAGACCGGCATCAAGTCGGTGGCCTTCATCGGCTTCAATGACAGCTTCGGCGACAGCTTCATCGGCGCCTACAAGAAGGTCGCCGCTGCCCACAATGTGCCGGTGCTGGGCGATGAGCGCTACAGCAAGACCGACACCTCGGTGACCGCCCAGGCGCTCAAGATCCTCGCCGCCAATCCCGGCGCGGTGATCATCGGCGCGGCCGGCACGCCGGGCGTGACCCCCATCCTGGAGCTGCGCAAGCTCGGCTATAAGGGTGTCATCTATATCAACCAGGGCATGGCCAATGCGGACGTGCTGCGGGTGGGCGGCGCGGCGCTGGACGGCGTCTTCCTCGCCACCCCGCCGGTGCTGGTGGCCGAGCAGCTGCCCGACGACAATCCCATCAAGAAGGTGGCCGTGGACTATCTCGCCACCTATGAAAAGGCTTACGGCGCCAACAGCCGCTCGCTCTTCGGCGCCACCGCCTGGGATGCCTATCTGATCGCCCGCTATGGCATCGAGACGGCCTTGAAGGCCGGCGGCAAGCCCGGCAACGAGGCCTTCCGCACCGCCGTGCGGGACGCCATGGAGAATGCCAAGGACGTGGTGGGCGCCGAGGCGGTGTTCAACCTGACCCCCACCAACCACAACGGCACCGACATCCGTTCGGAAGTGATCGTGAAGATCGCCGGCGGCAAGTGGGTCTACGTGCCCCTCGACTGATCCTTTGAGATCCAGGCCGGCGGCATCCGCCGCCGGCAGCTCCTCCCCTTCGCGCCGGGAGCCTTCATGAATTCCGTCATCGCCGTGCTTCTTCTGCAGGACGGGCTGACCACTGGCGCCATCTATGCGCTGCTGGCCCTGGTCCTGGTCATGGTCTTCTCCGTCACCCGCGTCATGTTCGTGGCCCAGGGCGAGATCGTCAGCTATGGCGCGCTCACCTTGGCGAGCCTCCAGGCCGGTCACCTGCCCGGCACCGCCTTCATCGCGGTGGCCGGCGGACTGATCGCGGCCGGCATGGATCTGTGGGCCTATGCCCGTGGCCCGCGCCACCGCACGCAGCTTCTCTCCGCCGCCCTTTATGCCGGCGTGCCGCTCCTCGCCTGCGGGCTTGCCGCCCTGGCTGCGCCGCTTGGCGGCGGACAGCTGGTGAATGTGGCCCTCACGCTCGCCATTGTCGTGCCCCTCGGCCCCATTCTTTACCGCACCGCCTTCCAGCCGCTGGCGGGCAGCTCGGTGCTGGTGCTGCTCATCGTCGCCGTGGCGCTGCACTTCGTGCTCACGGGCCTTGGCCTCATCGCCTTCGGGGCGGAAGGGGTGCGCGTGACGCCGCTGGTGGACGGCACTTTCTTCCTGGGCGCCTTCCCGCTCTCGGCCCAGTCTCTGTTCGCCATCGCCATCACCGTGGCGCTCATCTGCGCGCTGTTCGCCTTCTTCGGCAACACGCTCCAGGGCAAGGCCCTGCGCGCCACCGCCTTCAACCGGGTGGGCGCGCGGCTGGTGGGCATTTCCGCCACCGGCTCGGGGGTGCTCGCCTTCACGCTGGCCGCCCTCATCGGCGCGGTGTCGGGCATCCTCATCGGCTCGCTGGTGACCATCTATTACGACACCGGCTTTGTCATCGGCCTGAAGGGCTTTGTCGCCGCCATCCTGGGCGGGCTCGTCTCCTATCCGCTGGCGGCGCTGGGTGCCGTGATGGTGGGGCTCCTGGAAGCCGGCTCCTCCTTCTGGGCCTCGGCCTTCAAGGATGTGCTCGTCTTCTCGCTCATCATCCCCATCCTGATGTGGCGCAGCCTGTCGGCCGTCCATATGGAGGAGGAAGAGGAATGACCGCCCGCCACGCTCTGCTCGGCGCCTTCCTCCTGTTCTGCGCCGCCGGCCCGCTGCTGCTGCCGGACTATTATGTGACGCTGATCAACTATGTGGGCCTCGGCAGCCTTGCCAGCCTCGGCCTCATCCTGCTCACCGGCATTGGCGGGCTCACCTCCTTCGGTCAGGCGGCCTTCGTGGGCATCGGCGCCTACACCACCGCCTATGCCACCACCGCGCTCGGCCTCTCCCCCTGGCTCACCTTGCCGCTCGGCTTGCTGGTGGCCGGCCTGTGCGCCTTCGCCATCGGCGCGGTGACGCTGCGCCTGTCCGGCCATTATCTGCCGCTGAGCACCATCGCCTGGAGCCTGGCGCTCTATTTCCTGGTGGGCAATATCGCGGTGCTCGGCGCCCATGACGGCATTTCCGGCCTGCCGGCAGTCTCGCTGTTCGGCTTCGTGTTCGACGATGCCCGGCGCTTCTCCTATCTCATCTGGGCCTTCGTGCTGCTGGGCCTGCTCTCGGTGCACAATCTCTTGGGCTCGCGGGCGGGCCGGGCCATCCGCTGCCTGCGTGGCCGGTCCACCATGGCGGAAGCCTTCGGCGTCGACACCACGCGGCTGAAGGTGGCCATCTTCATCCATGCGGCGCTGCTGGCGGCGGTGTCGGGCTGGCTCTATGCCCATCTGGTGCGGTTCGTGAACCCAACCCCCTTCGGCCTGAATGTGGGCATCGAATATCTGTTCATGGCGGTGGTGGGCGGCATCGGCCAGCTCTGGGGCGCGGTGGTGGGCGCCGGCGTCATGGTGGTGCTGCGCGACGGCCTCCAGGATGTGGCCTCCCGCTTCCTCGGCGTGTCCGGGGCGGTGGAGACGGTGGCCTATGGCCTGCTGATCATTCTCCTGCTGCAGAATGCTCGCACCGGCCTCGTGCCCTTCGTCACCCGCCGTTTGCCGGCCAAGCCTCCCCTGAACGTCCCCGCCAATGCCCCCGCCCTTCCCGCCCGTCCCCGTCCGCCGCGCGGCGAGACGGTGCTGGTGGCGGAAAAGCTGGTGCGCCGGTTCGGCGGCCTCGTGGCGGTAAACGGCGTCTCCTTCCGCCTCCAGGCGGGCGAGATTTTGGGCGTCATCGGGCCCAACGGCGCGGGCAAGAGCACGCTCTTCAACCTTCTGTCCGGCGTGCTCGCGCCCTCGGACGGCGCCTTGACGGTGATGGGCAAGCCGGCCTCGGGCCTCTCCGCCCGCGCCATCGCCGCGCTCGGCCTGTCCCGCACCTTCCAGCATGTGCAATTGCGCGGCGACATGAGCGTGTTGGAAAACGTCGCCATCGGCGCCCATTGGCGCAGCTCCAAGGGCGTGCTCTCCGCCATATTCGGCCTCGACCGGCGCGAGGAAGGCGCCTTGCGGGCAGAGGCGCTGAAGCAGCTGGAGCGCGTCGGCCTCGCCGACTATCGCGACCAGCCGGCGGGGTCCCTCGCGCTCGGCCAGCAGCGCATCGTGGAGATCGCGCGGGCGCTCGCCTCCGATCCCCTGGTGCTGCTGCTCGACGAGCCGGCGGCGGGCCTGCGCTACCACGAGAAGCAGGCGCTCGCGCAATTGCTGGACCGCCTGCGGGCGGAAGGCATGAGCATCCTCATCGTCGAGCACGACATGGACTTCGTCATGAACCTGGTGGATCGGCTGGTGGTGATGGACTTCGGCCGCCCCATCGCGGCGGGTGCCCCTGCGCAGGTGCAGGCGGACCCTGCGGTTCTGGAAGCCTATCTGGGAGGCACCGCATGAGCGCGCCGGACCTGCTCCTGGAGGTGAAGGGCCTCTCCGTCGCCTATGGCAAGGTGGAGGCGGTGTGCGGCATCGACCTAAAGGTTCCCCGCGGCCAGATCGTCACGGTCATCGGCCCCAATGGCGCGGGAAAATCGACCCTTCTCAACGCCTTGATGGGCCTGCTGCCGAGCCGGGGCGCCATCCGCTATGGCGGGACGGAGGTGAGCGCGGAAGGGGTGGAGGCGCGGGTCTGCGCGGGGCTGTGCCTCGTGCCGGAGCGGCGCGAGCTGTTCGCCCAGATGAGCGTTTCCGACAATCTCCTGCTCGGCGGCTATAGCCGGCGCCATGTGCGCGACGACAGCCGCGCGCAGGATCTGGAGACCCTCTATGGCCTGTTCCCGCGCCTGAAAGAACGGCGCGCCCAGGCGGCCGGCACGCTTTCCGGCGGCGAGCGGCAGATGCTGGCGCTCGCCCGCGCGCTGATGGCCCGCCCCAAGCTGCTGATGCTGGACGAGCCCAGCCTCGGCCTTGCCCCCCGCATCGTGCGCGAGGTGCTGGACGCGGTGGCGGCGTTGCGGGACCGGGGCATGTCGGTGCTGCTGGTGGAGCAGAATGCCCGCGCGGCGCTGAATGTCGCCGATTATGCCTATGTGCTGGAAATGGGCGCCGTGGCGCTGGAGGGCCCCGCCAAGGCCGTGGCTGCCGACCCCAAGGTGACGGAGACCTATATCGGCCTCGGCCACAAGCCGGCGGCGCCCCAGCAGGACGCGGCGCTGGGCGGCGGACCGCAGCGGCTGCGGGCCTAAACGCGCGTATGGGCCATGTGGCGGCGACGCCAGACGCTGGGGGCTTCCCCGGTGCGGGCCCGGAAGAAGCGGGAGAAATAGGCCGGGTCCGGCAATCCCACCTCGGCGGCGATGTCCTCCAGGGGGCGGATGGTGAAGAGGAGAAGGCGCTTGGCCTCCAGCAGCCGGCGGGCGCTGATGAGGTCCTTCACGGTGAGGCCGAAGGCGGCCTTGCTGGCGGTGCCCAGCAGATAGGGCGTGGTGGCGAGCGCCTGCGCATAATGCTGGACGCTCCAGTCGGAGCGGAACTGCCGCTCCACCATCTGCCGCAGCGCGGCGGCGAGGGGCGGCACGGGACGGGCGGCATCGGCGCCGGCGGCCAGCTGGCGCATCTCGCCCAGCACCGCCACCGCAAGGCCGGCGGTCACATCCTGCGCCCCGCCGGCGGAGAGGGCGTGGCTCTCCTCCACCGCCGCCATCAGGCGGGCGAGGCGGGCCCAGGCGGGATCCTCCGCCTGCCCTGTGAGAAAGACCGGCGCGGCGAGGCTGAAGGGGGTGAGCGCACCGACCGCCGAAAGGGCGCCGTCGGCGATGGACAAAACGATGGCGTCGGAGCCCGGCGCCGCCTTGAAACCGTGCACGACCCGGCTCGGCACGAAGCTGATGGCTGGCGCGCAAAAGTCCAAGCCGTCGTCCTCGATGAAATAGCGCCCGCTACCGCTCACCCAATAGGTGATCTGGCCCATCTGGTCGTGGGTGTGCGCCTCCACCTGACCCTGGTGAAGGTGGCCCCGCGTCATCACCCGTTCCACATGCAGGAAGCCCACGGAAACGCCCCGGTCGGGTTCGCCATAGAGCGCGAAGCGCGGCACGGGATCAGTCACGGGGCGGCTCCGCAGGGTTTTTGATTTTTGCAAAAGTCCAAGTCATATGGTCATTCTGTCCATGGTGCGGACGCGGCGCAAGGCTTAGTCTTTGGACCAAGATCACGGGAGGAAACCATGAGCCCCAGCGCCGCCACCGCCGCGCCCGTCAGCCCCGCCACCGGCGAGCTGCCGCGCGCCGAGACCTTGCGCGCCGACCCCAAGCGCCCCTTCACGGGCGCCGAATATCTCGCCTCCCTGCGGGATGGCCGGGAGGTCTATATCAATGGCGAGCGGATTTCGGACGTCACCGCCCACCCCTCCATGCGCAATTCCGCCCGCTCCCTGGCGCGGCTCTATGATGCGCTCCACGACCCCAAGCGCCACGACATCCTGACCTCCCCCACCGATACCGGCTCGGGCGGCTACACCCACAAATATTTCCGCATCGCCCGCTCCAGCGAGGATCTCGTCGCCCAGCAAGGCGCCATCGCCGAATGGGCGCGCCTGTCCTATGGCTGGATGGGCCGCACCGCCGACTACAAGGCGGCGCTCATGAACACGCTGGGCGCCAATGCGGACTGGTATGGCCCGTTCCGCGACAATGCGCTGGCCTGGCACAAGCGCGCGCAAGAGTCCGTGCTGTTCATGAACCACGCCATCGTCAACCCGCCCATCGACCGGCACAAGCCGGCGGAGGCGGTGAAGGACGTGTTCGTGCACATCACCAAGGAGACGGACGCCGGCATCTATGTGTCCGGCGCCAAGGTGGTGGCCACCTCCTCCGCGCTGACCCACTATAATTTCCTGGCGCAGAGCTCGGTGACCATCACCGAGGACCCGTCCATGTCGGTCATGTTCATCGTGCCCATGAACGCGCCGGGCCTGAAGATGATTTGCCGCGTCTCCTATGAGGAGACCGCCAACCGCACCGCCCAGCCCTTCGACTATCCGCTCTCCTCGCGCTTCGACGAGAATGACGCCATCCTCATCCTCGACAATGTCTTCGTGCCCTGGGAAGACGTTCTGGTGCTGCGGGATGCGCAGAAGATCCTGTCCTTTCACCCCGCCTCCGGCTTCATGCACGGCTATTGCTTCCAGGGCTGCACGCGCTTTGCAGTGAAGCTGGATTTCCTCGCCGGCCTCTTGGCGAAAGCCCTGCGCTGCACCGGCGGCGATGCCTTCCGGGGCAATCAGGCGGCGCTCGGCGAGGTGATCGCGCTGCGCCACATGTTCTGGTCCTTCTCTCACGCCATGGCGCGCAATCCCGTGCAATGGGCGAACGGGGCGGTGCTGCCCAACATGGAGGCGGCGCTCTCCTATCGCACCTTCATGTCGGAGGCCTATCCGAAGGTGATCGACCTGGTGCGGCGGACCGTGGCCTCGGGCCTCATCTACCTGCCCTCCTCCGCCAAGGACTTCGCCAATCCCGAGATCGACAAGTATCTCAGCCAATATGTGCGCGGCTCCAACGGCATGGGGCACAAGGAGCGGATCAAGATCCTGAAACTCCTGTGGGATGCCACCGGCACCGAGTTCGGCGGCCGCCATGCGCTCTATGAGCTGAACTATGCCGGCGCGCCGGAGGAAGTGCGCCTCCAGGTGCTCAAGGGTGCCGAGCGCGGCGGGCTGCTGAAGCAGATGGAAGCCTTGGTGGACACCTGCATGGACGATTATGACGAGGCGGGCTGGACCGGGGACACCTGGTTCCCGCCTTATGAGGCCTGAGGCCATGGACACGGCCACTGAAGCCCCCGTGCCTCCCCTCTCTCGGACCGAGTTCCGCAATGCCATGGCGCGGGTGTGCGCGCCGGTGACCATCGTCACCACCAATGGGCGGGCGGGGCGCGGTGGGTTCACCGCCACCGCCATGTGCTCGGTGACGGACGATCCGCCGAGCCTTTTGGTGTGCATGAATGCCGGCTCGGCCCAGTGCGGCACGTTTCTCAGTAATGGCCGGTTCTGTGTGAACGTGCTGGGGCGCGAGCACCAGGAATTGGCCCACCATTTCGCCGGCCGCGAGCCGGACATGGCGGCCCGCTATGCGGCGGCGGGCTGGCATGAACAGCCCTCCGGCAATGCCATGCTGGAGGGGGCCATCGTCGCCTTCGACTGCACGCTCACCGCCCAGCACAAGGTGGGCACCCACCATGTGCTGATCGGCCGGGTGGAAGGCCTGCGCCAGCGGGCCGATGGCGAGGCGCTGCTCTATTTCGACCGCACCTTCGTCAACCTGCCCTCGCCCGTGGGCAGCTTCGGGGGCTGAACACCCTGGTGACTCCGGGCGATCCCTCTCCCCTCGTCATGACCGGGCTTGTCCCGGTCATCCACGGGGTCGGGCCGGGCGCAACACGTCGTCTGCAGCGCCGGCGGACAGCCGCGCCAGACGCAAATGCCCGGACGGAAGGCGGCCCAAACGCCCCCGTCCCACATGCCGCAGTTGACACCCGCTGAAAATTACTTAACGTGTTAATTATAAGAAGCCGCGGCGGGGAGGATGCATGCCGCACTTGACCTTGGAATATTCCGCCAACCTGGACGGGCGGACGGACATGGGCGCCCTCTGCCGCACGCTGCACGCCGCGATTCTGTCGAGCGGGCTGTTCGAGGAGGGGGCCGTGCGCGTGCGCGCCTTCTCGGCGCGCCACTATGCCATTGCCGACCTCTTGCCCCAGAACGCCTTTCTGGACATGTCCTTCCGTATCGGCGAGGGGCGTTCCGAACAGGAACGGCAGCGGGCGGGCGAGCTGATCTTCGCGGCCGCAACCGAGCATCTCGCCCCGCTTCTGGCGGAGCCCCATTTCGCGCTGTCGCTGGAGGTGCGGGAGATCCATTCCGCGCTCAGCTGGAAGCGAAACGCCATCCATCCCCGCCTTCGGGCGGCCGCCCAATCCTAATGCCGACGGCGCCCGCGCGCCGCCACCACCGGCCGGCGCGCAAGCGCGCGCGGCCGGAAGGGAGAGCCTGATGCCCACCTTTGAAGAGAATGTCGCCAAGGCCGAGGCCTATCTCGCCCGCTTCCGGCGCGATGGCGTGCTGAACCACATCAATGGCCAGGCGGTGCCGGCGGCGGACGGGGAGACGTTCGCCTCAATCTCCCCCATCGACCTCCAGCCGCTGGCCAAGGTCGCCCACGGCAAGGCCGCGGACATCGACCGCGCCGCCAAGGCCGCGAAAGCCGCCTTTCCCGCCTGGGCGGCGCTTTCGGGCGAGAAGCGCAAGGCGCTGCTGCACAAGATCGCAGATGCCATTGTGGCGCGCGCCGAGGAAATCGCCCTCATCGAGTGCATGGACACCGGCCAGTCGCTGAAATTCATGGCCAAGGCGGCGCTCCGTGGGGCTGAGAATTTCCGCTTCTTCGCCGACCGCGCGCCTGAGGCGCGGGACGGCCGGGTGATGCGGGCAGAGGGGCAGATGAACCTCACCAACCGGGTTCCCATCGGCCCGGTGGGCATCATCACGCCCTGGAACACCCCCTTCATGCTCTCCACCTGGAAGATCGCGCCGGCGCTCGGCGCCGGCTGCACGGTGGTGCACAAGCCGGCGGAATTCTCTCCTCTCACCGCCCGCCTGCTGGTGGAGATCGCGGAAAGCGCGGGCCTGCCCAAGGGCGTGTGGAACCTCGTCAACGGCCTCGGCGAGGATGCCGGCAAGGCGCTGACCGAGCATCGCGACATCAAGGCCATCGGCTTCGTGGGCGAGAGCCGCACCGGCTCCCACATCATGCGCCAGGGCGCCGACACACTGAAGCGCGTGCATTTCGAGCTCGGTGGCAAGAACCCGGTCATCGTGTTTGCCGATGCGGATCTGGATCAGGCGGCGGACGCCGCCGCCTTCATGATCTATTCGCTGAACGGCGAGCGCTGCACCTCTTCCTCCCGCCTGCTGGTGGAGCATTCCATCTATGACCGCTTCACGGCGGCGGTGGCCGAGCGCGCCAAGTCCATCAAGGTGGGCCATCCGCTCGACCCGGACACGGTGGTCGGCCCGCTGATCCACCCCGTCCACGAGAAGAAGGTGCTGTCCTATTTCGAAATCGGCCGCGCCGAGGGCGCGACGGTGGCGGCGGGCGGCGAGAAGGTGGAGGGGCCGGGCGGCGGCTGCTATGTGGCCCCCACCCTGTTTACCGGCGCGCACAATGGCATGCGCATCGCGCAGGAAGAGATTTTCGGCCCCGTTCTCACGGCCATTCCCTTCGCCGACGAGACCGAGGCGCTCTCCCTTGCCAATGACGTGCCCTATGGCCTGACCGCCTATGTGTGGACCAACGATCTCAACCGGGCGCTCCGCCTCACCGACAGCCTGGAAGCGGGCATGACCTGGGTGAATTCGGAGAATGTCCGCCATCTGCCCACCCCGTTCGGCGGGGTGAAGAATTCCGGCATCGGCCGCGACGGCGGCGACTGGTCGTTCGATTTCTACATGGAAACCCGCAACGTCGCCTTCGCCACCGCCGGCCACAAGGTACCCAAGCTCGCCAAATAGCCCGCGCCAAAAAAGCGGGCCTTAAACGAACGAAAACGCCAGCGGGCGGCAAGGCGCCCGCGCCATCTGTCCGCGCCGCGGGAGGCGGGCGGGCATACGGGGGAGGATCAAAGTGCCCATTCCCAAGCCGAACCTTTATCCGGCCTTCAACATCGTGCGCCTCAGCCATGTTGAATTCGCCGTCACCGACCTTGCCCGCAGCCGCGCCTTCTATGTGGATACGCTGGGCCTCCAGGTCACCGACGAGGATGACGAGACCATCTATCTGCGGGCCATGGAAGAACGCGGCCATCATTGCCTGGTGCTGCGCAAGGCCCCCGTGGCGGAAGTCGCCGCCCTCAGCATGAAGGTCTATGCGGAAGAGGACCTGGACAAGGCGCGGACCTGGTTCGCCAATAAGGGGCTGCCGGCGGACTTCGTGGAGCGCCCCTATCAGGGCCGCACGCTCGCCACCCGCGACATATTCGGCACGCCGCTCGAATTCTATTTCGAGATGAAGCGCCTGGAGCCCATCCACCAGAAATACGCGCTCTATCGCGGCGTGAAGCCGCTGCGCATCGACCATTTCAACTGCTTCACGCAGGACGTGGATGCCTCGGTGGCCTTCTATAATGAGATGGGCTTCCGCGTCACCGAATATACGGAAGACGAGGAGAGCAAGCGTCTGTGGGCGGCCTGGATGCACCGCAAGGGCGGCGTGCACGACATCGCCTTCACCAATGGCCGCGGCCCGCGTTTGCACCATACCGCCTTCTGGGTGCCGACCCCGCTCAACATCATCGACCTCTTGGACCTCATGTCGACCACCGGCTATCTCGCCAATATCGAGCGCGGCCCCGGCCGGCACGGCATTTCCAATGCCTTCTTTCTCTATATTCTCGATCCCGACGGCCACCGCATCGAAATCTATTGCTCGGACTACCTCACGGTTGATCCCGATCTTGAGCCCATCAAGTGGGACCTGAAGGATCCGCAGCGCCAGACGCTCTGGGGCGCGCCCGCGCCGCGCTCCTGGTTCGAGCATGGCAGCCTGTTTGCCGGCACGCCCACCACCGAGGCGATCCTGAAGGCCCAGCCCATCATCGCCCCCTGACCTCATCTTGCGGTGCCGCGTGGCGGCACCGGTTTCCGGAAGGATGGGCCATGCGGCCGCATTTCATCAGCCTCACCCACCAGGGACACGCCGGCTATGGCCTGCTCACCCCAGAGGGCATCATCGACCTCTCCGCCCGCAACGGCGCCCGCTGGCCGAGCCTGCGCGAGGTGATCGCGGACGGCGCCCTCCTGTCCCTCGCGGCGGAGGCGGCGGGGCTGAAGGCGGATCTCGATCCGGCGTCCGTGCGCTATGAAATCCCCGTGCCGGCGCCGGAGAAAATCCTGTGCGTGGGCGTGAACTATCCCGACCGCAATGCCGAATATAAGGACGGGCAAGCCCTGCCCACCTATCCCTCCTTGTTCGTGCGCTTCCCGCGCTCCTTCGTGGGGCACAACGAACCCCTCATCCTGCCCCCCGAATCCGAGCAGCTGGACTATGAGGGCGAGGTGGTGCTGGTCATCGGCAAGGCCGGGCGGCGCATCCGCGAGGCGGATGCCCTCGACCATGTGGCGGGGATCACGCTTGCCAATGAGGGCACCATTCGCGACTGGGTGCGGCACGCCAAGTTCAACGTGACCCAGGGCAAGAATTTCGACGGCACGGGCAGCATCGGCCCGGTCCTCATTCCCTTCGAGGACGAGGCGCAGATCGCCGATATCGCGCTGACCACCCGCGTCAATGGCGAGGTGCGCCAGCACGACCGGACGGGGCGCATGATGTTCCCGTTCCGGCGGATCATCTCCTACATCTCCACCTTCACCACCCTGGTGCCCGGCGACATCATCCTCACCGGCACCCCCACGGGCGCCGGCGCCCGGCTCGACCCGCCGGTCTGGCTGAAGCCGGGCGACGTGATCGAGGTGGAAGCGGAGGGCATCGGCACGCTGGTGAACAAAGTCGCGCGGGAGAACGTCCATGCTGAGCGCTGATCAGATCGCCGCCGAGGCGGACCTGCTGGATGCCGCCGAGCGCACGCGGGTGCAGACGGGGCTCATCTCCCTGAAGCATCCCGGCATCACCCTGGACGAGGCCTATGCCATCCAGGACGCCTGGGTGAAGCGCAAGCTGGCCGCCGGCAGGCAGATCATCGGCTGGAAGATCGGCCTCACCTCCAAGGCCATGCAGGCGGCGCTCAACATCAACGTGCCGGATTCCGGCGTGCTGCTGGATGACATGGCCTTCGATGACGGCGCCGTCATCGCCCCCGACCGCTTCATCCAGCCGCGCATCGAGGCGGAGGTGGCCTTCGTCATGAAGGCGCCGCTGGAGGGGCCGGGCATCGGTGTGTTCGACGTGCTGCGGGCGACGGAGTTCGTCACCCCGGCGCTGGAAATCCTCGACACCCGCATCCTGCGGGTGGACCCGCAGACCAAGAAGGCGCGCACCATCGTCGACACGGTGTCGGACAATGCGGCCAATGCGGGCATCCTGCTGGGCGGAAAGGCGCTCTCCCCCGACGCCACCGACATGCGCTGGATGGGCGCCATCGTCTCGCGCAATGCGGAGGTGGAGGAGACCGGGCTTGGCGCGGGCGTCCTCAACCATCCCGCGCGCGGCATCGCCTGGCTCGCCAACCGCCTCGCCCAATATGGCCAGCGGATCGAGGCCGGGCAGGTGGTGCTGGCCGGGTCCTTCATCCGCCCCATCGAGGCCCGGCACGGCGACACCATCACCGCCGATTTCGGCACCGCCGGCACCCTGTCCTGCCATTTTGCCTGAGCGCCGCGCGTTCGGAGACCTCCTATGCCCGCCCCCACCAACCGCTTCAAGGCCGCCCTTGCGGAGGGCCGCACCCTCACCGGCCTGTGGCTCGCCCTCGCCAATGCCTATACGGCCGAGATCTGCGCCGGCGCCGGCTATGACTGGCTGCTGGTGGATGGCGAGCACGCGCCCAACCACATCCAGAGCCTCGTCGCCCAGCTCCAGGTGCTCGAAGGCGGCCCCTCCGCCGCCATCGTCCGCCCGCCGGTGGGCGAGACCTGGATGATCAAGCAATTGCTGGACATCGGCGCCCAGACGCTGCTCATCCCCATGGTGGAGAGCGGCGCGCAGGCGCAGACGCTGGTGAAGGCGGTGCGCTATCCCCCGCACGGCGTGCGCGGCATCGGCGCGGCGCTGGCGCGGGCGTCCGACTTCAACCGGGTGACCGACTATCTCGTCACCGCCGATGCGGAAATCTGCCTGCTGCTCCAGGTGGAGAGCCGGGCCGGGGTAGCCGCCATCGACGACATCTGCGCCGTGGACGGGGTGGATGGCGTGTTCGTGGGACCGGCCGACCTTGCCGCCGATCTCGGCTTTCTCGGCCGTCCTGGCGCGCCAGAGGTGGTGGCGGCGGTGGAGGGTGCCATCGCCCGCATCCGGGCCAATGGCAAGCCGGCGGGGGTGCTCACCTCGGATCCCGCTTTGGCCCAGCGCTATCACGCGGCGGGTGCGACCTTCATCGCCATCGGCACCGATGTGGGCCTGCTCGCCGGCGCCGCCGCCCGGCAATTGAAGGATTTCCCCTTTCCCGCCTGACCCATCGCCACCGCTGACAACGCAAAGCAAAAAAAACCAAAAAGCGCCAGGGACGAACGCCGCGTCCCGCATTAGCCTACCGCAAACAGTCGCCCTTGCCGGGCGGCCGTGGACACCGGTCGTGGCCGTTCCCTTGCGGGCCGGCGCGGCCCAGGGGCCGGCTCTTATCAACAGAAAGAGCGCGACCCAGCGGGGGTTGGGCAGCGCGCGGGCGGCTCGTCACGGGCCGCCGCCGCTCGAAGATGCGGGCGTGAAGCATGCAAGGGATGCGGCGAGAGATCGGGCTTATCGGCCTGACCTTCATCGGGGTAAGTGGCGTCGTCGGCTCGGGGTGGCTGTTCGCCCCCCTCCAATCGGCGCAGATCGCGGGACCCGCGGCGGTCATCTCCTGGGTGATCGGCGCGGTGGCCATGTTCCTGCTCGCCCTGTCCTTCGCGGAGGTGTCGGGCATGCTGCCGGTGGCCGGCGGCCTCGGGCGCCTGCCCCAGTTCAGCCATGGCAAGACGGTGGCCATGGTGATGGGCTGGAGCGCCTGGGTGGGCTACAGCGCCACCGCGCCGGTGGAGGTGGAAGCGGCGCTGCGCTATCTCGGCCCGCACTTTCCGGCCCTGCACCAGCCGGGCACAACCAATCTGTCCTGGATCGGCCTGACGCTGGCGAGCGCCCTCATCGTCGCCTTCACGGCCATCAATTTCTACGGTGTGAAATTCTTCACCCGCGTCAACACGGCCATCACCTGGGTGAAGCTGACCATTCCTGTGCTGGTCATCCTGATGCTGCTGGGCACCAGCTTCAACCTCTCCAACTTCACCGCCATGGGCGGCTTTGCCCCCATGGGCGCGCAGGGCGTGCTGAGCGCGGTGTCGGCGGGCGGCGTCATCGTCTCCTATATCGGTTTCCGCCATGTGATCGACCTCGCCGGCGAGACGCGCAATCCGGGCTTCACGGTGCCGGCGGCGCTGCTCTTTTCCGTCGTCATCTGCTTCCTGATCTATAGCGGCCTGCAGATTGCCTTCATCGGCGCGCTCCAGCCCTCGGACCTCGCCAATGGCTGGGAGAAGCTGAACATCTCCGGCGCCTATGGCCCCATCGGCGCGGTGGCCTCCGCCGTCGGCCTCGCCTGGCTGGCGCGCGTGCTCAATTTCGGCGCGCTGGTCGGCCCCATGGGCAGCGCCCTCGTGTCGGTGGGCTCCACCTCCCGCCTTGCCTTCGCGCTGGGCGAAAACGGCTTCTTCCCCAACAAGGTGGCCACCCTCTCCGATCGCGGCGTGCCCGACGTGGCGCTGCTGCTCAATCTGGGCGTGGCCATCATCATGTTCGTGTTCTTCTCGTTCGAGGAGATCCTGCAATTGTGCAGTTCAGCCATCACGCTGTCCTTCGCGGTGGGGCCGGTGGTGCTGCTGACCATGCGCAGGCTCGATCCCGAGCGGAAGCGTCCCTTCCGGGTGCCGTTTGCCACCGTCGTGGCGGGCCTCGGCTTTGTCATCGCCACGCTGGTGATCTTCTGGGGCGGGTGGGAGAGCGTATGGCAGCTGGGCCTCTGCCTGCTGCTGGGCATTGTCCTCTTCTTGGTGAAGGCCGCGCGCACCGGCTTTGACGACCTGGACTTGCCGCAGGCCTGGTGGCTGGTGCCCTATTGCGTCGGGGTCGGGCTCGCCTCCTATCTTGGCACCTATGGCGGCATCGGTGTCATCCCGCGCGGGCCGGACACCCTCCTCCTCATCCTCTTCTCGCTGGCGGTGCTGTTCATGGCCGTGCAGCGTCCGCTCGATCGGGCGACTTACCGGCGCTATGTGGACGAGGATCGCAATCTCAGCTGACGGCTGGCGCCGCCCCGCCAGCCCTCGGGCGCGGCGCGGAGCCGGAGACCGGCTCCGCGTGGCAGCCCTTATGGGACATGGCCAGGCCTGGCCTTCACGGCCAGAGCCCGCCTGGGATCACAAGGGTCTTATCGTCACGGCGTAATGAGGATGGCGCCCGTCACTGCGCGCGCCTCCGCCGCCCGGTGCACCTCGGCGATGGCATCCAGCGTGAAGCGGGCGCCGATATCCACCTTCACATGGCCCTTGGCGATGGCGTCGAACAGATCGGCGGCATTGGCCCGGAAGGTGGCGGGGTCGGCATTGTGGGGGAAAACCGAGGGGCGGGTCAGGAACAGGCAGCCCTTGGCGCCGAGCAGGTCCGGCGCGATGGCCGGCGCCTTGCCGGAGGCGGCGCCATAGCTCACCACCAGCCCGAACGGGGCGGCGCAATCCAGCGAGCGCAAGAGCGTGTCCTTGCCCACCGCGTCATAGACCACGCGGGCCTTGCTGCCGGCCGCCGCCACGAAGACGTCCGGCCAGTCGGGGTCATTGAGGTCCACCACCTCCAGGCAACCCGCCGCCAGCGCCGCATCGCGCTTGCCCGGCGAGCTGGTGGTGCCATAGACCCGCGCCCCGAGGGCGGTCGCCCAGCGGGCGAGGATCTGCCCCACGCCCCCCGCCGCCGAATGCACCAGCAGCACGTCGCCCGGCACCACCTTGTGGGTGTGGCGCACCAGATACTGGGCGGTCATGCCCTTGAACAGCAAGGTGGCGGCGGCTTCGTCGGAGACCGTGTCCGGCAACTTGACCAGCTTCTCGGCGGGCACGTTGCGGCATTGCGCATAGGCGCCCACGCCCGCATTCATGTAGGCGACGCGATCCCCGACCGCGACACCCTCCACCCCTGGCCCCACCGCTTCCACCACGCCCGCCGCCTCGAAGCCGAGGCCGGTGGGCACCGGCAGAGGATAGATGCCCTGGCGCTGGTAGATGTCGATGAAATTGAAGCCGATGGCGGTGTGCCGCACCTGTGCCGCGCCGGGGCCCGGCGCCGGCACGTCCAGCGTCACCAGCTTCAGCACCTCCAGCCCTCCGAAGGCCTCCAACTGCACCGTCCGGCTTTCAGTCATGGCGTCAGCTCCCATATTGTGGGGCCATCATGCATGGGGTAAGGTATGATGCAAGTCATACCTTACCGTCAGCCCGGGCGCCTCTGCTGCCAGAGAGGTTGGCAGGTGGCGCAGCCTAGAGCATTTCCGAGCGAAATGGGCACCGGTTCGCGTGAAGGAAATGCGTTAAACCAAAGAGATAGATCGCGTCAGTGTTTCCATGAAACGCTGAAGCGATCTAGCGGAGAGGGATGGTCCATGCCCGACGAGACAGGCCATCCGGCCCTCGATGAGATGGAACTGGGCGCGATGTTCGCCGCCTTGGCCGATCCTCTGCGCCGACAGGTGGTACTGACGCTCGCGGCATCGCAGGACACGGTGCGCCATTGCAGCGCCTTCGACCTGCCGGTGACAAAGGCGACGCGCACCCATCATTTCCGTGTGCTGCGGGAATCCGGCCTCATCCGGCAGGTGGATTGCGGCAATGCCCGCACCAACCGTCTGCGCTGGGACGATCTGCGCGCCCGCTTCCCGGACCTGGTCGCCCTGCTCCAGGCGGAGGCAGAGGCGCAGGCGGCGCACGGGACACGGGAAGGCGCAGCAAGGCCGGACCCCGAGGCCACCCGGATCTGAGCCGATCCGCAGGACGCTGTCGCACAGGTGCCAGGCGAAGCTGGAACCGGGGCCCGTAACGGAACTGCACCGGGCCGATAGCGGTGCGCCGTGTCTGCGTAACGCACCGAAACGCGGGCGAGACGCCCGATCAGCCCGGGCAGCCGCCCATCATGCTGCGGCCGCGCATCAGGTCGGAGCCCGGCGGCACCACCCTCACCTGGCCGAACCCGCCAAAGCGCATCATCTGGCGCTCGTCGCGCACATGGCAGACCATGTTGCCCACCTGGCCGGGACCGCCCAATTGCCACACGGCCGTCTCGTTGGCCCGGCGATAAAAGCCGTTCGGCCAGCCGCACGCGCCGGTGGGACGGCCCCACATCTGCAAATATGGCACCACGCGCACGCGGCCGAAGCCGCCATAAGCGGCCATCTGCGCCTCGTTCTGCACCTGGCAATAGCGGTCGGGGGCATATTGGTACATCACCGCCGCCATGTTGGCCTGGCGGTAGAAGCCGCCTGGCATGGGGCCACGGGGCTGGGCCTGCGCCTCGGAAAGGCCGAGGGCGCCGACGAGGGCGGCGGCGGCGAGCGCCGGCAGCAGGCGGGCGAGGCGGATCATCCCATCAACTCCATGACTGACCTCGGCACCCACCGGCGCGAGGCACTTCGAATCGGTTCAAGCAGTCATGTGGAAGATGGCGCGGACGCGGCATCCCGGCGAAGAGACGGCGCCCGCTCCGGCCGCCTTCCGGCAAGCCAGGGACGCTGCGCGCGGGCGGTCGGGACCGGATCCGAGGGCCGTGATCGGAAGATCCGCCTCGGAGCCATGGGCCGAGAACGCTCAGCGATCCGGCGGCTGTACAAGCCGGTCGCAACGTCCTGCGGCGCGCCCGCCGTCCGGTCTCAGGTGCCAGGAGTAGCGCCCCCTCCATTCCCCTGCATGCTGTCCCCGCTTGTGGATCATCAGCGCGGCCCGCGCGGAAAGGCAATGGGATTTTTCACGGGCCGGCGCCCACGGCATGTGCCCCACACAAAAATTTCCCCACCGTGTCGGCCCCGCCGCAGCCCGCCCGTCCTGGGAGGCAAGCCCACCCCGCGGGAGGACCCCCATGCCCGGAACCGTCCGTTTCCACCATGTCCTGACCACACGCCCCGACAAGGTCTATCGCGCCTTCATCGAGGCCGATGCTCTGGCCAAGTGGCTGCCGCCCAATGGCTTCACCTGCATGGTGCACCATTTAGAGGCGCGCGAGGGCGGCAGCTTCCGCATGTCGTTCCGCAATTTCACCACCGGCGGGAGCCATGCCTTCGGCGGCACCTACCGCGCCCTCGTTCCGGGCGCCCTCCTGCGTTACACGGACCGCTTCGACGACCCCAACCTGCCGGGCGAAATGGAAGTGACGGTGAAGCTCACGGCCGTCTCCGTCGGCACGCAGGTGGAGATCGAGCAGGCGGGCATTCCCGACGCCATCCCGGTGGACGCCTGTTATCTCGGCTGGCAGGAGAGCCTGCGCAACCTCGCCCGTCTGGTGGAGCCGGAGATCAATTAGGCCGGGCGCTCACCCCACATTCATGAGGCTTGGATCGCCGCTGTCGAGAAAAGCCTCCAGCCGCTCCCGATGGGGGGTGATGTCGATGCCGGCGCGGGCGAGCCAGTCGGCGTCATAATAGGTGGCGGCATAGCGGTCGCCGCTGTCGCAGATGAGCGAGACCAGCGAGCCTTCCCGCCCCTCCGCCATCATGGAGGCGGCGATCCAGCACAGGCCGTAGAAATTGGTGCCGGTGGACCCGCCCACCCGGCGGAACAGCCGCTCGGACAGCACATGCATGGCGGCGATGGAGGCGGCGTCGGGGATCTTGATCATGTGATCGATCACCCCCGGAATGAAGGAGGGCTCCACCCGCGGCCGCCCCACGCCCTCGATGCGGGAGGGGTGCAGGCAGGTGACCTCCCGGTCCCCCGACATGTAGCTGGCATAGAAGGCGGAATGCTCCACATCCACGACGCACAGGCGCGTCGACATGGAATGGTAGCGCATATAGCGCCCGATGGTTGCCGAGGTGCCGCCGGTGCCGGCGCTCATCACCACCCATTCGGGCTCCGGGTGAGGCTCGCCCTTCATCTGGTCGAAGATGGATTCGGCGATGTTGTTGTTGCCTCGCCAGTCGGTCGCCCGCTCCGCATTGGTGAACTGGTCGAGATAGTGCCCGCCATGCTCCAAGGCGAGGCGTTCGGCCGCCACATAGACCTCCGAGGAATGGTCGACGAAATGGCAGGTGCCGCCGAAATGCTCGATGGCGGAAATCTTCTGCCGGCTGGTGGAGCGCGGCATGACGGCGATGAAGGGCAGATCCAGCAAATGCGCGAAATAGGCTTCCGACACCGCCGTCGAGCCGGAAGAGGCCTCCACCAGGGTGGTGCCCTTGCGGATGAAGCCGTTGCAGATGCCGTAGAGGAACAGCGAGCGGGCCAGCCGGTGCTTGAGGCTGCCGGTGGGATGGGTGGATTCGTCCTTCAGATAGACCGAGATGCCCGTCAGCCCCTTGAAGACCGGCTTCACCAGATGGGTGTCGGCGGACCGCCGCCCGTCCCCGCGCAGGAGAGCAATGGCCTTGCGCGTCCAGTCCCGGTCGGGGCTGGGCGGCAGGGGCGCGAGCGGGGGGCACGGTAGGCAAGGGGAAGAGGCGGTCATGATCGGTCCTGGAGCGGGGCCGGCACGGGACAGGCGCCGGGGGAAATGGGAGGCTGGGAAAGAGTTTAGCGCCGATTGGGGCCTTTCACAGGCTTCATCAGTGAAAGCGAACGCAAGAAAAGGGCTCAAGCGGCAGGGGCGAGGGGGCGCCGGTGACGAGGGCCGCCACCATCTCGCCCGTTACGGGGCCGGAGGCGAGGCCCACATGGCCGTGGCCGAAGGCATGGAAAATGTCCGGGCATCCCGAGGCGCGGCCGATCACCGGCAGGCCGTCGGGCGTGGAAGGCCGGTTGCCCTGCCAGCGGCGCACCTTCAGCGCGGAGGCCGGGCCTAGGCCGGGATAGGTGGCCACCAGATGGCGCAGCAGGATGTCCGCCCGCCGCCAGTCCGGCGGGGCGTCGAGGCTGGACAATTCCACCTGTCCCGAAGCCCTCAAGCCCCCGCGCGTGACCGTATTGCCCATCTTGCCGTCGGAGGGCATCACGGGAATGCGGGGCGCGGCGGCGGGGTCTTCCACCTCCACATGATAGCCCCGCTCGCTTTCCAGCGGCACACGGTCCCCCGCCAGGGCTGCCAGCGCACCAGAGCGGGCACCGGCGGCGATCACGGCCCGATCGCACGGCACCGGCCCCTGGTCGGTCGCAACCGCAGCGAGGCGTCCGTTGGCAAAGGTGAAGCCGGTGGCGCGGGCGCTCACCCGGCGCGCGCCCAGCGCTTGCGCATGGCGGGCGAGGCCCGTCACATGGGCGCCGGGATCGAGGCAATGGCCGCCCGCCTCCACCAGCGCGGCAAAGCCATAGCGGGGGCTCAGGGCGGGCTCGAAGGCGGCGAGCGCGGCGCCCTCCAGTTCCTGCCAGGCGACGCCATTCTCCCGCCGCAGGCGCCAGCCCAGCGCATCGGCGGCAAAGGCGGCGCGGTCGGGATAGGCATAGAGCAGGCCGTCCCGGCGGATGAGGTCGCCCTGCCCGGCGTTCGCTGCCAGTTGAGCATGCCGGGCCGGCGCATCGCGGAGCAGGCCCGCCAGGAGGCCGGCGGTGCGCGTCACCTTCTCCACGCTCCAGCCCGCCGCCAGAAAGCGCACCAGCCAGGGGGCGAGGCGCGGCAGATGGCGCGGGCTGATGGTGAGCGGTCCCTCCGGGTCGCGGAGATAACCCGGCACCTTCCGCCAGAGGCCTGGCATGGACATGGGGACGATGGAGGCCGGCGAGAGCCAAGCGCCATTGCCATAGCTCGCCGCCTGTTCGCCGCCCGGTGCGCCCGGTTCAATGAGCGTGACCGAATGTCCCCCTTTCAGGAGCGCAATGGCGCTGCACACGCCGACAATCCCCGCCCCGATCACCGCCACATGGGGCGGCTTTGCCGGCGCCCCACTCATGCCCGTCCCACTCATACCCGTCCCGTTCATACCCGCCCCGCTCATTCTTGGAACGCCTCCTCGCGGGCGGCATTCACCTTGGGCAGCAGCATGATGACCAGCAGGAGGACGGCCAGCGCCAGCAAGGTGGCGGCGATGGGCCGGTGGATGAAGATGGCCGGGTTGCCCTTGGCCACCGACATGGCGCGGCGGAAATTCTCCTCCAGCGCCGGGCCGAGGATCATGCCCATGATGAGCGGCGCGGGATCGCATTCCAGCTTCGAGAAGACGTAGCCCGCGAGGCTGAAGCCGGCCAGCAGCCACAGATCGAAGGGGGCATTGTTCAGCGACAACGTGCCGATGGCACAGAAGATGATGATGGCCGGGTAGAGATAGCGGAACGGCACCGTGAGCAGGCTCGTCCACAGACCGATGAGCGGCAGATTGAGCACGAGCAGCATGGCATTGCCGATCCACATGGAGGCGATGACGCCCCAGAAGATGGTCGGATGCTCGGAAATGAGCGTCGGCCCCGGCGCGATGCCCTGCATGATGAGTGCGCCGGCCATGAGGGCCATCACCGCATTGGCGGGCAGGCCCAGCGTGAGGAGGGGCACGAAGGAGGTCTGCGCGCCCGCATTATTGGCACTCTCCGGCCCCGCCACCCCCTCGATGGCGCCATTGCCGAAGCCTTCCGGCGGACGGGCGACGCGCTTTTCCACCGCATAGGAGGCGAAGGAGGCCAGAAGCGCCCCCGAGCCCGGCAGCAGCCCCAGCACCGAGCCGATGCCGGTGCCGCGCAGGATGGGCATGGCCATGCGGCGGAAGTCCCTGCGGGACGGCACCAGGGAGGCCAGCGTGGTGCGGATGACGGTGCGGTTCTCCGGGTTCTCCAGGTCGCGCACCAGTTCGCCGATGCCGAACATGCCCATGGCGACGATGACGAAATTGACGCCGCCGGAGAGGTCTTCGAGCCCCAGCGTGAAGCGCGGCACGGCGGTCTGCACGTCCTGGCCCACGAGGCCGACCAGGATGCCGGTGAAGACCATGCCCAGCGCCATGGGTAGCGAGCCGCGCGCCAGCACCACCGAGGTGAGAAGCCCCAGCACCATGACGGCGAAATATTCCGCCGGCCCGAACATCAGCCCCACCTCGGCCAAAGCCGGGGCGAAGAAGGCGAGCACGAAGGTGGCGATGGTGCCGGCGATGAAGGAGCCGATGCCGGCGGTGGCCAGCGCCACGCCCGCCCGGCCGTTGCGCGCCATGCGGTAGCCGTCAATGGCGGTGATGACCGAGGAGGCTTCGCCCGGAAGGTTCAGGAGAATGGCGGTGGTGGAGCCGCCATATTGCGCGCCGTAATAGATGCCCGCCAGCATGATCAGCGCGGTGACCGGATCGAGCCCCATGGTGAAGGGCAGGAGGATGGCCACCGTGGCGGCCGGGCCGAGGCCGGGCAGCACGCCCACCAGCGTGCCCAGCAGCGCGCCCGTGAAGCACCAGAACAGGTTGACGGGCAGGATGGCCTGGTTGAGGCCCAGAAGAATGGAGCTCAGCGTGTCCATGGAATGCTCCTGACGGGAGGGCGGTGGCGCTTCAGAAGCGGAACCAGGGACCGATGACCGGCATGGGCATGCCGAGCGCGGTGATGAAGACGGCGCAGCAGAAGATGCCGGCCAGTATGCCGTAGAGCGTCATCACGCCGAGGCGCAGCGGGCGCATGGCGAGCGCCGCCGCCAGCGTGCAGAGCAGGACGGACGGCAGGAGGCCCGCATCGCGCACCGTCACGCCAAAGAGGATGAGCGAGGCGAGCACCGCCAGAAGCGGGCGCGGCGCGCTGAAGACCGAGGCCACCGGGCCGCGGCTGATCAGCCCCTTCACGCACAGCCCGAAGCCGGTGAGGATGAGCAGCCCCGCCACCATGGAGGGGAAAGCCCCCGGCCCGATCTTGCGCATGGTGCCGAAGGAGAGGCCAAGGCCGTTCAGCAGGAAGAACAGGCCGATGGCCAGGAACAACGCGCCGGCCACCACGTCCCGGTTGAACCAGGAGGACGGCCGCGAGGAGGACGACAGGGGAGGAGACATGATCGGCCTCCGGGGCGCGGGGCTAGGGGTGAGGGGGACGGGAAGACGAGGACCGCGCGGAAGGCGCGGAAGGACCTTGGGCCGGGCGCGGGTCCGGCACCAGGTCCGGCGGGCGATAGGCCCGCACCGGAGGGACGGCCCCCTCGAAGCGGCGGATATCCACCAGGCACGAATTGGGGCTCGGCCCCTGGCCGAGGCGCGAGGTGCCATGGTCGGCGGTCAGCACATTGGGATTGCCGTTCAATTCCAGCGATCCGGGCGTCGAAGGGTCCAGCGGATCGAACCAGGCGCCGGTGGCCAGTTGCACCACCTGGGGCAACTGGCCCGCGCACGGCTCGGCCACCGCAAGGCAGCGCCCGCGCGGGCTTGAGACCTCCACCACGTCGCCGGCGCCGATGCCCCGCTCCGCCATGTCCTGCGGATGCATGAGGATGGGCTGGCGCCCGCCGGCCTTGGTGCGGCGGGAAGGGGCCGCATGGTCCCATTGGCTGTGCAGCTTGTCCGCCGGCTGGCAGGACAGCAGATGGAAGGGATAGCGCGCGGCCAGTGGCGCCCCCAGCCATTCGGCCGGCGCGCGCCAGGCGGGATGGCCGGGGCAGTCGCCATAGCCGAAGCTCGCAATGCGCGCCGACCCCAGCTCGATCCGCCCCGAGGGCGTGCGCAAGGGATGGCCCTCGGGATCGGCCCGGAAGGCGCCCAGAAGCGGCCGGGGACCGGGCTTGGGCGGCAGGTCGATGAGGCCCTGCGCCCGGAACTCCTCGAAGGGCGGCAGATCGAAGCCGCGCGCGGCGGCATTGGCCCAGGCCTGGTCGTAGAGATAGCGCAGCCAGCCTTCCGCGTCGCGCCCCTCCGTATAGGCGGCCGCAACGCCCAGCCGGTCGGCGACGCCGGCCAGGATCTCGTAATCCGTGCGAACTACGCCCGGCGGCTCCGCCGCGCGGCTGGAATAGGCCAGGAAGCGGTCCCGGCCGCTCGCCACCAGATCGTCCCGCTCGAAGAAAGTGGCGGCGGGGAGCACGATGTCCGCATGGCGGGCATGGGCGTTCCACCAATGCTCGTGGGCGATCACCGTCTCCGGCCGCTGCCACGCCTCCACCAGCCGGTTGAGATCCTGGTGGTGATGGAAGGGGTTGCCGCCGGCCCAATAGACGAGGCGGATGTCGGGATAGCGGCGCGCGGCGCCGTCATGGTCATAGGTCTCGCCGGGGTACAGCAGCATGTCCGCAATGCGGGCGACGGGGATGTAGTCGTCCACGGGATTGCGGCCTTGGGGCAGCGCGGGCCAGGAGACCGCCGGATGGGGCACGCCTACTCCATCGATGGCCGCATAGCCAAAGCCGAACCCTTCCCCCGGCCGGCCGATGCCGCCCAGCAGGCTCGCCAGGGCGATGGCCGCCCAATAAGGCTGCTCGCCATGATCCGCCCGCTGGAGCGACCAGGCCATCATGAGGAAGGTGCGCTGCCCGGCCATCCGCCGGGCGAGATCAACGATGTCGGATGGGGCGAGGCCGGTGATGCCCGCCGCCCAGTCCGGATCCTTCGGGATGCCGTCGCTGGCGCCGGTCACATAGGCGCGGAAGGTGTCGAAGCCGGTGGTGAAGCGGTCGAGGAAGGCCTGGTCGTGGCGGTTCTCGGCGATCAGCACGAAGGCCAGCGCCAGCAGGAGCGCCGTATCCGTGTTGGGCCGCAGCGCCATCCACTGCGCCCCCAATTCGTCCGCCGCATCCGCCCGCATGGGGCTGACCGTGACGAACTCCGCCCCCGCCGCCTTGCAGGCCAGCAGCCCGTCCCGCGCCGTATGGGCGGCGATGCCACCGGCGCTCACCTGCGCATTGCGCAAGGGCGTGCCGCCGAACATGACGATCAGCTCCGCCTGCCCGATCAGGTCCGCCCAGGGGGTATGGCCGGCGATCAGCCCTTCCTGCGTGCCGATCACATGGGGCAGCAGCACCTCGCCGGCGGCGTAGCTATAGGTCTGAACCGAACGGACCGAGCCGCCCGCCATATTAAAGAAGCGCTTGAGCTGGCTCTGCGCATGGTGGAAGCGCCCCGCGCTCGACCAGCCATAGGAACCCGAATAGAGCGCGCCCGGCCCATGCGTGTCCCGCACCCGCCGGATCTCGCCGGCCACAAGGTCCAAAGCCTCGTCCCACGACACCTCCACGAAGGGCTCCGCCCCCCGCCGGCCCCGGCGCGCCAGCGGTCCGTGCTCCAGATAGGAGCGCCGGACCGCCGGACGCAGCACCCGGCACGGCGCGAGACGGTCCCCCGCAAGCCCGAGCCCGAACCGTGCCGGATCGCCGTCACCCTCGAAGTCGGCGAGGGTGGAGATGTCCCCCCGGTGCCGGTAGAGCCCCCAATGGGTGCCCACCAGCCCGGCCCCCGCCTCCTGTCCCGCCCCCGGTCCTACCCCCTGCCCCGCCCGCGCCCCGCTCCCGGGCCGCAGCCCGGGACGGGAGGTGTGGCTTGGGAGGAGATCCGGGGGGGAGAGGGTCATGGTCTCACTCGACGCAGTTTTACTCGACGGAGATTTTGGCCGCCTTGACGATGACGTCATAGCGGGCACTTTCATCTTGCTCGAAGGCGCGGAGCGCCTCCGGGTCACGGTACTTCGGAGTAAACCCGAACACTGCGAGCTTCTGCTTGAATTCGTCGGAGTTCACCACCGCCGAAACGTTGCTCACAAGGAATTCCGAGGCCTTGGCATCGAGGTTGCGGGGACCCCAGACGGCATACCAGGACACCATCTCGAACGGTCCCATACCCGCCTCATCCACGGTGGGCACATCCGGCGCGAGCGGCGAGCGTGTCTTGCTGGTGACCGCTAAGGCCTTGAGACGACCGGACTTTACATAAGGCAGGGAGGACAGCATGGGATCGGCGATCAGCTGCACCTGGCCACCCATCATATCGTTCAGGGCCGGTCCGCCGCCCTTATAGGCGATCACATCCACATCCACCCCGGCCTTCTGCTTCAGCATCTCCACCGCCAGGTGCCCGGCCGAGCCGTAACCCGATGTTGCAAAAGAGAAATCGTCGGGCTTCGCCTTGGCGAGCGCGAAGAAGTCCTTCAGCGTGTCGGCCTTCACCTTCGGGTTGGTGGTAATGAGAAGAGGACCTTCGGCGACTTCGCCGATGGGCGTGAAATCTTTGAAGATATTATAGGATACATTCTTGTTGATGAGCGGCGTCACCACATGGATGGAGGCATCCAGGAGGATGGTGTAGCCATCCGGGGCCGCCTTCGCCACCTCGGACGAGCCTACCACGCCGCCGGCCCCGCCGGCCCGGTTGTCCACCACGAAAGCCTTGCCAGTCTTGGCCTGGAGCGCTGTCGCAAGCGCCCGCGCCACACCGTCCACGGAGCCGCCGGGTGGATAGGGGACCACGATGGTCACCGGCCGGTCGGGAAAGCCCTGCGCCGCAGCAGGCGCCACTGGGGCCACCAGTGCAAGCGCAATGGAAAGCGCGTGGAACATCTTCATGTCTAGCCTCCTGCGACAGACAGCGGACCCCCGCCCGCGCCGATTACTGGTTCACCAATACTCAGTACGTTCCGGGATACTGGCCCCCGTCAATCATCAAGTTCTGCGCATTCACGAAGCCAGCCTTGGTCGAGCACAGGAAGGCAATATAGGCCCCCACCTCGTCCGGCTCACCATAGCGCCCCGCGGGATTCTGCGCCGCCCGCTGCGCCCAGATCTCCTCGAAGGGGCGACCGGTCACCCGCGCCAGTTCCTCCACATGCCCGCGCTGGCCGTCGGAGGCGATGATGCCGGGCAGGATGTTGTTGATGGTGACGTTGTGCGCCACCGTCTGCCGCGCCAGCCCGGCAACAAATCCCACCAGGCCAGACCGCGCAGCATTGGACATGCCAAGTTCAGGCTGCGCAATCTTGACGCTGCGGGAGACGATATTCACGATCCGACCAAAGCGGCGCGCCATCATTCCATCCACCGTGAGGCGGATCATCTCGATGGGCGTCAGCATCATCTTCTCGACACCCCGCATCCAGTCGTCCCGCGACCAGTTGCGAAAGTCGCCAGGCAACTCGCCATCGGCATTGTTGACCAGGATGTCCGGCTCCGGACACGCCTCAAGCGCCGCGGCGCGGCCGGCGGCGGTGGTGATATCCCCCGCCACGGTGGTGACCCGGACGCCTGCACGCGCCCGGATCTCCGCCGCAGTCTGCTCAAGCACATCGGGCGTGCGAGCAAGAAGAGTGAGTTCCACACCCTCCCCGGCGAGGGCAAAGGCCGCCGCCCGGCCCATGCCGCGGCTGCTGCCGGTCAGTAGCGCCCTGCGCCCGGAGAGGCCGAGATCCATGGCCGCGCCTCAGGCCGCAACGGCGGAGATCGGGGCGATCTTCCAGCCATAGACCTTGTCGAGGCCAAGCTCCTGGACGATCCGCACGCCGCGCGCCAACGCCTCGCCCTCGAGCCCCGTGAGCGGCCGGCGCAGTTCGCCGACGGGAAGGCCCACCGCCTTCATCAGCGACTTCACTGCCACCGGATTGATCGCGGAATAGTTGTAATGAAGCAGAGGCAAGAGTTTCAGGTAGCTCTGCTTGAACCCTTCGGCCTCGTCATAGCTCGCCCAGGGGCGGGACATATAGGCCACTTCGGCGGGCGCGATATTGCCGCTCATGTTCGCCGTGCCATGTCCACCCAAGCTCATGGTGGGCACCACAAGGCCCAGATTGGGGCTGTCGCAACACATCACCGAAACGTCGGGCCGCGCCGCCAGGATCTGGGCCACCTGACCCACGCGGGTGGTGGATTCCTTGTGCACCACATAATTGGGGTGCTTGAAGATGCGTAAAAGATGATCCCAGTGCAGATCGGTCTTCACACGGGGCGGATTGTTGTAGATCCCGAGTGGCAGATCGCTCGCATCGGCCACATCAAGGAAGAAGCGCTCAATATCCGCCTCCGGCGCGCAAATATAGGCCGGCGCCGCCAGGATTGCCCCGTCCGCCCCATTGGCACGGGCGAAGCGTACGTTCTCAATGGTAGTCTCCGTATTACTCCCGGTGCAGCCAAAGAAGATCGGCATCCGGTCCGATTTCATCTTCGACGTTTCTACAATAATCTCCCGCCGCTCATCTGCAGACAGCATGGAGACTTCGCCGGTCGAGCCCATGATCAGCACAGCACCGGTGCCGTTCGCCTCGTGAAAGGACAGCAACTCACGAAAGGCACCGAAATCCACGCGTCCAGACCGATCAAAGGGCGTGACCAGGGCGACGAACGAGCCGGTGATCTTCCGTGCGGGGGAGGTGGACATCCGCTGCTTCCTTGAGAAATTCAATCACTGTTTGAAACGTAATTTAATCGGCTCAGCAGTCAACGGCATTCCTGAGGCACGCCGCACAAAAAGGCGGCGTCATCTTGCCTAAGATGCGATCATCTGCAGCCAAAGAGACGCAACAAGGCAACCGGCGGCGCGGCGCATGGGCCGGCCACTCCTTCTTCAACTGCAACGGCTTGTTGACGTCAGATTGCTTCGGACCGCGCCTTGATGGCGGACGGCGCCCGAAAGCCGGCGGAGACGAAGGCCACCAACTGGGCGATAATCTCATCCTCGTCACTGGTGTCGCAGAGGTCGCCCGACAGCCGCTTTAGGCGGAAAGTGGCAGGATCGGAGTCGATCAGAACCTGCATCACGGCCCCGATAGCGAAGTTGTAGCGCCAGAAGAGGTCCGCGCGGTCAAGATGAGGCAGGGCGCGCTGGAACGCATTAATGAACTGGAAGACGGACGGATCCACCCGCTGGGTAAAAAAGCGCGAGGTGCCCTCGTTCGGACGCGCACGGATCTGCTGGATGAGGCGGGTGAGCGGGCGGGCGCCCGTTGCATCGCGGCTCAACTCCACCATCGGGCGGATCAAGGCTTCGACAATTTGCGTAAGCGACGGCCCGTTGCCCCCCGCCTCCCGCTCAGCCCCCTCAAGTGCGCTCACACGCGCCTCCGTGTAGGGCTGCATGATGCGGTCGAGCACCGCCCCCAACAACTCATCCTTGGAGCCGAAATAGTAGTTGATGGCAGAGACATTCACCTCGGCGCGCAAAGTGATCTCGCGGACGGTGGCCAATTCAAAGCCTTGTTCCAGAAACACGCGCTGCGCCGCCGCCAGGATCCGCTCCCTGGGATCTTCTTCCCGCTGAGCATCCGATTGCTGTGCCTGGCTTCGACCTCGCCCCGCCTTCGCCACGTCGCACGGCCTCCTACATGGCAGCAGACCGGCACGCGGTTCCCACGCCAGATTGACATTGAAGGTGAAGCGGGTGCCGCGTCCGGGCAACCCGTGGCGGCAAGCTATAGCCGCCGCGGCGGCGTCAATTCAAGCGCCTTGGACGCCGGTGTCGCGATGGGGTGCGCGGATTTGCGTGTAAGAGAGGTCGCGTACCACAGTTTGGTCAGACCAATTTTTTGCCTTGAAATCTTGAAAACACGGATGCATTACCCTTTCAGCTCGCTCATTCGGGTA